>JBAXHT010000003.1:300000-428397 GCA_037138755.1 Armatimonadota bacterium
CATGTCGGCGTCGGGCGCTTTGCCTCCGCACTCATTGCTGACCAACCGCGAAGTCCAGAACATTCTCGTCATCGTCATGACCTCCGACCGAGGCCTGGCGGGTGGCTTCAACACCTCGATTCTTCGAAAAGGAACCGAGTTTGCGAAGCAGAATGAGGGCAAGGGCGTTAAGATTCTTGGCTACGGTAAGAAGGCTAACATCTTCTTCGCAAAGCGCGGCTATGACATGGTCGAAACCTTCTCGGCTCCTTCGGCCGGAGCTCGACTTGAGGACGCTATTGCGATCACCAAGAAGGCTCGGACGATGTTCGAGTCGGGCGAGGTTGATGCGGTTTGGGTCATTTACTCCAAGTTTGTCTCTGCTGTAAAGCAGATTCCAACTGTCGTTCAGTTGCTTCCAATCGAAGCTCCTTCGGACGTTGAGACGTCTGGCGGTGAAGTAGCTTTCGAACCATCTGCGGATGTCGTCCTTGACATCCTCCTTCCCCGCTACTTCCAGACCTTGGTTTGGCAGTCGATGCTCGAGTCCACGGCCTCAGAATTCGGTGCTCGAATGAGCGCGATGACCGCCGCCACCGACTCGGCCGGAAAGATGATCCACACTCTCACCCTCAAAGCCAACCGCGAGCGCCAAGCCGCGATCACCAAGGAAATCTTGGAAGTTGTTGGTGGTGCCGAAGCTCTAAACGGCTAAGATCCACAATCACAGAATCAAGCTCTTGCATTATTGCAGGAGCTTTTTTATTAAGCGATTCTCTTGAATCGAATCAAATCTCTACCTCTCTTTGTATCCGAGGCATTAGAATGTGTGGATGTTATCTACCATCGCTGCCACGTTTTTGATGAGCCGCGCCGAGCTTATCCCCGGAAGAGAACTAGCGGCGAAGTTGAACAAACTGGACTCTCCGGATTTCTCAAATGTAGAAGGTGTATACAAAGAATATCAGCAGTTAGAGCGTAGGGTGGCATCATTCCCATCCCGGCAGGGCAACCTGGAGCCAAACGCGGCGGCTGAAGAGTGGATAGGCTTGCTTAACAAATCACTGACTTTGAAGGGGTATTCGGACAACTCCCTTCCCGAGAAGCTTGTTGGCTTGCTTCCAAGACCTGAAGCTTGGCCCCGACTCAGTGAGTTATTGCGAAAGCACTTTGGTTCGAGGACTACCCCGAGGGCAGTTGGACTCAGTGTTCTTGCCGAGCTACTTTCGGGGACGCCTCAAACACAAAAAGCAGCTTTAGCGAAACTTGCTCCGATAGGAAAGGGCTCTGGCAGCCAGTACTTGAATTCCACCCTCACAACTTTGAAGCAAGCGCTTGCGGCTCGGAATGGTGATCACGCCACAGCACTGCGCCTCATGCTCGAACTCGCCGATGCCGGAACATCCTATGTTTATGTCGATGATCGTGTTTGGGATGCGGCTGCTCCAAACCAAGAATCACTCATCAAGAACCTTCTGATGAAGTCCAAGACGCCAGTCATGTTCGGGCTCATCGATCCAAAGCGGAATTCCGAGGTGAGTCGGTGGGCTCTTGAAACGGCTCCAAAGCACCGGGTTGCGCAATGGGGTTTGGTACACCAGGTTGATCAAGGCTCTCTATATAAAGCGATTGCTGCTAGATTTAGTCCGTTTTCAAATGATTCGACACGAGTCAATTCTTCGGGACTCGCGGCTCGATCGCTCTATATCCTTGGACTTGCTGATCGAGGAGCAAAGAAGGAGGCATTTCAGGGTGCGGGCGATGGTTCAAGCCTGATGTTTGATCCAGCTCGATTGGAGGGATTAGGCGTCAAGAACGTAGCGGCCGTCCGAGAATTTGTACGCGAACTAGCTCTCGCCCACCCCTCGAAGAAATTGCTGTCTTACTATTCACAGCTTGCGAGGGGCGAGGAAGCTAACAGTCAGTTTGATACAGATGTTCGGTCGCTGCGGGGAAAGAAGGGGATCTCGGTTCAGGTGAAATCAGAAGCGGATCAACTATACATCAAGAGTTTGATGCGTAGAGACGAACTTGAAAAGGCCGCCACCGAGCTAAAACGATTCGCGGGGTCCATCAAAAAAGCTGATCAGCCGACTCAGCAATTCATTGAATCGACAGCCACGATTCTCGCCACACAGCTAGGCAAGCCTCAACTTCTATCTCTCGTGAAGTCGACGAAGGACTTGGAGCGGATCTCAAGCGGATACCCAAAGAGCGACCTGTTGATCAAGCAGAAGAAGTTTCCTGAGGCTCAAGCTGCTGCGCTTACAGAATTCGCGGCTCTTCAGCAACGGGGTGACTGGGGACGTGATCAACTCATCGTTACACTCATCAAAATCTACGAGGCCTCTGGAAGGTACGCCGATCTGGTCACGTTTGCTCAGGCGGTTGAATGGAGTAACGCGGAGAGTTTTCTCGGCACCTATGGCGACTTCTTTTATCAAGGTAGGCCAATGGATTCCTCACCCGATTCACCGCTGAGATTCGGGGAATTCTGCTTAAAGGCGGGTCGGCTCGACCTGGCCGCGATAATAGCCAAACATTCATTGCGTTCAGAGGTAGCGGATGACGGTGCTTACTCATTGCTCACTAGAGCGGAGAAAGCGAGCTCAATCCCGTTCTTGGAAAAACTTGCCGAGACTTTTCCTTACGAAGAACGACCCGTCATCTGGAAAGCAAAAGTCTTGTTCGAGGCAGGAAAACTCGATGAAGCTCTCGCCACCATCCAGTCAGCCATCGACATTGATCCTTCGGACGGGGAGACCGGGCCTGGAAAGCGCATGTACGGATACTCAGTCTTTGCCGACATCCTTGAGGCAAAAGGCGACAAAGAGAAGGCAGAGTTCTTCCGTGGAGCCGTCAAGGCAATCCGATTGAGCGAACAGGCTGACGCGCTCTTGAGAGATGGTCTAGAGACTCGAGCTCTTCGCAAGTACGAGGCGGCATTGGAACTCTTCTCCGGCGCTTATTGCATCCAAAGCCGTCTTGCAGTGCGCCTCGCCGAAGCAGGAAAGATGGATGAGGCGAAGGAGCACTACCGTGCGGCCTATGAGCTGATGTCGAGCAGTTTTGGTTACGTAGAAACGCACTGCTTTGGGTGCGAGCATGTTTTTGAGGGTGAGACGCAACAGGCTCTTGCAGAAGAGATTTTCCAGCGCCAACTAGACACCAACCCTGCCCGCCCGCAGAATCACTATTTACTGGGCTATTTGCGTGAAGAGCAAGGTCGCATTCCGGAGGCAATTTCATCCTATCGAACCGCGATCAAACTTGCACCTAAGTATCTTAACGCGATACTTAGGCTTGCGAATCTGCTGAAACCAGCCCCGGAGAATCGAGCAGAATTAGAATCGCTCGCCTCAGCGATCGCGAAACTGCAACCAGCTACGAAGATGAGCTACAACTCCGAAACCCCAGATTACGCGGAGCTTTACAGGCAGGTGGACAAGATCTACAGTCTTTTTGGATCGACTGGCACCATCGCTGAAGCATTGGGATTCAAGAGTCGATCCCCGGAAGATCGGTATTTCTATACTAGTTACGTAAACTATGTCCTCGCTCCGGGAGCTGCTATCGCCCAGACACGAACCTTTCAAGCACTGGGAAGCTTCATCCAGGCCGGCGCGTACGCACGGGGCACGACTTTCCTCGACTACTCGTCGAGATAAAGAAATGGTGAGCAGAGATCGGTCACAGCCCACCGCCATGTAAACTTAACGAATGAGCACACGGCTGAACCCTGAAGGA
This sequence comes from Armatimonadota bacterium, assembly GCA_037138755.1. NCBI lineage: Bacteria > Bacillati > Armatimonadota > Armatimonadota bacterium. Next base: position 303,727 of record JBAXHT010000003.1, read on the forward strand.
ATTCCTCGGAATCAGTTGTTGTATGCCCTCGGAAACCGGGAGATGGTGGCTTTTCGGCGGAAGATGGACTCTTGCTTTCTGTGTTGCCGGCCGGATGTGAATGAGGCGGGACTCTGTCGCTACTGCTACTCGGCGCTGGATACGCCGGAGATTCAGGCGGCGGTTCGGTGGACGAGCGGAGTTGGACCTTGAGCCCGGCGGGGTTCTTCGTCACCGCGGTTTTCGTCGCGCTGGGATTCGTCGTCTCTCGATACCTCAGCAGCCGCAAAGGCAAGTACCTCGCCCATGTCGAATACTGGGTTCTGAGCCCGATAACGAAGCTCCCCGATCTGACCGAGACGATGGCGGCGGTGATGCAAAGCCCGGGAATTAGCCCGGCTGAAGGGCTTCTGTTCTCAGACATCAGATTCAAAATCGGACTGATTTTGGCGAACAAGAACAAGAATGCCGAGTTGTTGACTCGGATTGACTACCGAGATGCGTTTGCCAGATCGGGGAGCGCGATTCGGATTCAGTACAGTAGCGAGACGAAGTTGGACGCAAAGAAACACTTGCAGTTTTGCGTTCATGTTGCTGGTGCGCTCGCCACTCAGGTCGGGGCTCTGAGCATCCTAGATGTGGTGGCGGATCGGCTCTGGTCGACACCAGAGTTTCAGCAATTCCTGGGAAAGCGGAATCAGGCAACGGATTTTGAAGACCACGTTAGGATCGAGGAAGCGAGCGATTCTACATTCATAGTTCGTGGTCTTCAAAAGGTTGGAGTCCCTGATCTTCACACTTACCCTGTAGAAAAAGACAAGCTCTTGCTAGCTAAGAATATCCTTGATCGCTACGCCCGGGCCTCATGGGAGAAAATGGAACCTTTGACTGAGCCGATCGAGGAATACGGAGACGAGTTCATCCTTCTCAGAACGCCGCAAAAACCTGGTAGCGAATCGGCCCGCCTTCTACGCCGCCAATCGAAGTAGGCTGTGCTAAAATGAAACCTCAAGTAGATTGAAAGGTTTTCCATGTCTAGGCTTCACACAACTCTCTCCATCGCGGCATTAGGTCTTCTCTCTTCGATTGCGAGCGCACAGTTCGCGGCCTCCGCCTCCGGACCGATCAACTCGTTCGGATATCTGGGAAATCCTGCGAACGGTAGCTTCACCCGGACCTATTCTGGACCAAGCACAATTTTCACGTCTTTGGCCTTTTCGGGAAGGTTGACCAGTGTTGCAGGGGCGACTTGGGAGAGCGACTCGTTGTGGAACGTTACCGGAACCGGAGTAGGTCCAGGCTACCAGCTCATGCCGTCTGGAAACGGCCCCTATTCGGCACCAGTTGATATTAATGTCTCAACCAAGGGCTTGTTCTGGTTCCAGGGTGGAGCATCAGTGAACTTCGGCGCATTTCAAGACAGCAATGCACCGAATACCGTCCAGGCGAGCTGGACCAACGTTTCTTTCAACTATAGCAACTCCATCTCTCATGTCGCCAGCCTTGGTACGTTTGTAAATCCGAGCTCTCTTACGTTCGATACCAATGGAAGTACAGGGATTTCGGACACGCACATCGCCCTCTACACTGCTTCGGGAACCAAACTTTTTGAAGACGACGATAGCGGTACTGATCTGCTGAGTTCGATTTCAACGACGAATCTGGCTCATGACAACTACATCCTCGTCATTGGGAGCTTCCAAAGTACGTTTGCGGATGGCTTTGCAATTCCTGGAGTCGATTCGCTGAACTATGGTGCTTACAATCTTAACGTCAATGGTTCCAGCGTCGGCACCGGGACAATCGCTGCGGGAGAGTTTAAGACGTATTCCTTCCAAGTGGTACCAGAGCCAGGAACAATGGCTGTTGTTGGGCTCGGGGTAGCGGCACTCCTCCGACGCCGACGCAAATAATGCGACTGTCTAGCAACAACAAAGCGAGTTCGACGAACTCGCTTTGTTGTTGCTTCTGGAGAGTCGTTACTTCCCTGCTTTCGCGGCACGAATCCGAGCGGTTGCTCGCTCGATTTCGGTGATCGCGTCTTCGGACGCAATTGTGGAATCTTCGCCTCGAAGAGCCTTTCGGGCTTCTTCAAGGGTCTTTTCTGCTTCGCTGACATCAAGGTCTGAAGCAAGTCGTGCTTCATCGGCAAGAACAGTCACCTTGGAAGAGTCGACTTGAACGAACCCACCGCCAACGTAGACATGGTTTCGGTTACCGTTCTCATCAAGAAACTCGAGAATTCCGGGCTTCAACGCAGAGACGACTGGAACGTGACCAGCCCAGACGCCAAAGTAGCCGTCCACGCCGGGCGCGATGACCGACGTGGATTGAGCCGCGACCACTTCGCGGTCTGGAGCTACGACTGACAGTTCAAATGTGCTTGCCATGAGGGTACTTAGCTAGCGGCCATGAGCTTCTTCGCTTTCTCGTGAACGTCGTCGAGGCCACCACAGTACAGGAATGCCTGCTCTGGGTAGTGGTCGAGGTTTCCGTCAACGATTTCCTTGAATGAAGCAACGGTCTCTTGGATCGAAACGTAGCGTCCGGCGTTTCCGGTGAACTGCTCGGCAACGAAGAACGGCTGCGAGAGGAATCGCTCGAGCTTTCGGGCTCGACCAACGAGCTGTTTGTCGTCGTCCGAAAGTTCGTCGATACCAAGAATCGCGATGATGTCCTGTAGTTCCTTGTATCGTTGAAGAGTTCGCTGAACTCGCTGAGCGACTTCGTAGTGCTCTTCGCCAACGACTCGTGGGTCGAGGTTCTTCGAAGTCGAAGCCAGAGGGTCAACCGCCGGGAAGAGACCCTTCGAAGCGATCGATCGCTCGAGGTAGACGTAAGCGTCAAGGTGCGAGAAGGTGGTTGCCGGAGCAGGGTCAGAGGGGTCGTCTGCAGGAACGTAGACTGCCTGAACCGATGTAACCGATCCCTTCGTGGTCGAGGTAATGCGCTCTTGAAGAAGTCCCATTTCGGTAGCCAGCGTAGGCTGATAACCAACCGCAGAAGGCATTCGGCCGAGAAGTGCCGAAACCTCGGAACCCGCCTGGACGAACCTAAAAATGTTATCAACGAAGATCAGAACGTCGGATCCCACTTCGTCTCGGAAGTACTCCGCCATGGTGAGAGCGGTCAGAGCGACACGGAGACGTGCTCCAGGTGGCTCGTTCATCTGACCGAAGACCATTGCGGTCTTATCAAGAACGGACTTTTCCGTGCCGTCCTTGTCCTTAAACTTGGCTTCTTTCATTTCGAGCCAAAGGTCGTTTCCTTCACGAGTTCGCTCGCCAACGCCAGCGAACATCGAAACGCCCGAAGCTTCAACAGCGATGTTTCGGATGAGTTCTTGGATGGTAACCGTCTTTCCGAGACCAGCACCACCGAAGAGACCGATCTTCCCGCCCTTGTTAAAGGGGATCAGAAGGTCAACAACTTTGAGTCCGGTAGGAAGAAGTTCGATTTTGGTCGACTGCTCTTCAAAGGTTGGCGGCTTGCGGTGAATTGGGAGACGAGGAGCATTGTCAACCGGAGCGCCGTTATCGATCGGCTTACCAAGGAGGTTGAAGACTCGACCGAGGGTGTCATTTCCAACAGGAACCTGGATCGCGGCGCCGGTGTCAACGACTTCCATTCCGCGGACAAGCCCGTCCGTGGAGGCGAGAGCGATGGTTCTCACAAGGTCATCGCCAAGGTGCTGGGCGACTTCGCAGGTGATGTCCACACCACGGGCGGCGTCGGTGATCGTGACGGCGTTGTAAATCTTCGGGAGTTGTCCTGAAGAGAATCGACAGTCCACAACCGGACCTAAAACTTGGATGACTTTTCCTGTGCCAGGCATTCGCTCTTGGTTCCTTGTCAAAAATGACAACTTGGCGTTATCCGCCGAGCGAGAAGTATACCTTTCATGTGATTGCCCTTGGCTCACGAAACCAACGTAATTTCGACAACGTAAAAGCGTGTTGATGAAGTACACATACAAGATCGAAATGATGGAACGTTCGGGAATCTTCCAGAGCGTTGGAGACCTGCTCGCCGAAGCTGAGCAAAGACTGAACGCAATGGCGGCGATGGGCTGGGAACTTGACAAATTGATGCCGCTGGAACCGAACGGTTATACCAGCGGCGCAATTGTTGTGTATAGAAAGCCGAGCGGACTCTAGGCCTTTACAATTGCTCCTTTGAGTTTCTTCAAAGTTTCAATTTGATCGGGCGAAAGAACCTTTTCAATCGCTTCCATCGCGTTAGCTCGCAACTTTCCGCGCTTCACCGTGAGTTCCTCGGGGCTGGTGACTCCGGCTTGTTGAAGGTCGCCCATCTGGTCAAGAAATTCTTGATGGTAGGTCTTGATTTGAGTCTTCTGTTCGGAAGTGAGCTTAAGCTCGGCAGCGTAGGCTTCGTTAAGGATCGTGATGGGGGGGCCAAATTGTAGGTCAAGCTCCCTCAGACGCTGCTTCTGCTCGGCCGTAAGAGCGGCGTCAACTTGCTTAGTGAGCTTCGAGCTTTCGGCATCAACCTGCGCCTGCAGGTCTTCGATCGACCCTCCCGAGAATCCGCCCCCCATCATCCCATTGATGGTCGCTCGGTAGTCCTGATCAACTCTCTTGACCATTGCGACCTGTTCATCGGTGAGCTTCAGCTCCTTTTGTACGACCTTCATCGAAAGAATCCCCACTGGACTCTTGGCATGGATTCGCATTTGTGCGTTTGCGACAACGGCTACCCCGAGGAGCGCGGCGGCAACGGCGAGTTTGAGAAGTTTCATCTCTTGTACTGAGCGACCAGTACCTTCAAAGGTTGAGCAAAAAAGAGCCTCGCACAATTCGGGCGAGGCTCTTCGGAAGCGGACGTCCGCCTTTGGTTAGAACTTGCCCCAGAGGTACTGGTTGGTGACCTCGTGGTGATAGATGATCTCGCCCGTCTTTACTCGGGTCCCGAGCTCTTTCGGGCTGCGCTCAGCCGCGGCGAGCTTGCGGTCGATATACTTCTCCTTATTGTCTTCGCCCAAAAGCTCTGACATGAACACCGACTGCTTCATATGCCGGATGGCATCGTAGATGTTGTCTGGGAGGAAGCGAGTTCGTGTTCGGCGTGTCTCGCTGGTGATCTTCTCGGTCATCGGACCTTCGAGTCCGGTTCGGAGAAGGGTGTAGAACGCGAGGTACGCGTTCGCATCGGGAGCAACCGTTCGGCACTCGACACGAGCCGACTTGGCGTTGCCAAGCGGAATTCGGATCATGCTGGTTCGGTCGACTGCGCTCGACTTGATCTGGTTCGGAGCTTCGTAGTGAGGATCTAACCGTCGATACGAATTAACGCTGGCGTTCAGGATCAAGCAGATGTCGTTCGCACTGTTAAGGATTCGGTCGACGAAGTCGATTGCCATTGGGCTAAGCCCGTCCTCACCCTTGGCGTCATGGAACAGGTTCTTGCCGCTCTTGTCCGAGATCGACATGTTTGTGTGCATTCCGCTTCCGTTGATACCGACCATTGGCTTTGGCAAGAAGCTAGCCGTGAGGCCCATTGTGCTTGCAATCTGCCGTGCGGTTAGCTTGTAGAGCTGGATTTGGTCAGCGGCGATGACAGCATCGCTGTACTTGTAGTTCAGCTCAAACTGGCTTGGTGCCACTTCGGGGTGGTCTTTCTCGTTTTCGAAACCAAGGGCGCGCTGAGCTTCAGCGAGTCGGTCGATAAATGTCCTCAACTTGTCATTGGGAAGCGAGTGGTAGTAGCCACCGCTTGAGACGACCTGGAATCCTGCTGCACTTGAGAAGTTTTGCTCGGCGTTAAGGCCCTCAAAAAGAAACCCTTCGACCTCGACGGCAATGTTGAAGTGCCAGCCGTTCTTCTTCACTTGGTCGTCGGCGTACTCCTTCAAGAGTCCTCGGAAGTCGGAGCCGTAAGGCTTCCCTTCTCGGTCTTGAATCAAACCGAAAACGATAACCTTTCCTGGTCCGAAAACGTCGGACGGAAGCCAGCGGAACGAGCCCCAGTCGATGGCAAGCCGAAGATCGGACTCGCTCACGACGCTAAAACCTCGGATCGAGGAGCCATCAAAGGTGAGATTGTCGTGGCTCGAAAGGAGGAACTTCTTATCGTAGTCCAGCATGTGGAAGCGGCCTTCGAGGTCGCTAAAGCAGACGGTGACCGCCTTGATCGCCTTCTCCTTTTCGAGATAAGCAAGGTAGTGCTTCTCAAGATCCGCTACGGGCACGCGGTCGAGTTGCTTCTTCTTGGCTTCTAGGTTGAGCTCTTCGAGCTGGTCGTAAGGAATTTCGAGAAATGTTCGGAGTTCCGCCATTGCACCTACATTTTAGCGTTAATTTGTCCGAATTAACAATAATCTCAAAAACATAAACAATAAACCCGTACATCACTGATGCGACGCACGGGTTTTCAATCCAAGATCGCGGAGTTACCGAATCTTGTGAACCGCTGCGATCACGTCTTCTTCTGACGGGATGCAGAGCAGCTCAAGGTTCCGAGCATACGGCATCGGAACGTTGAGTCCACCAACTCGGATAACTGGGGCATCAAGGTCATCGAAGCAATCCTCTTGGATTCGCGAAACAATTTCGCCACCGAAGCCACCGCTTCGCCAGTCTTCGTAAGTCACAACCGCACGATGGGTCTTTCGAACAGATTTATAGATCGTCTCAGTGTCCAATGGCAACAACGAACGCACGTCGACGACTTCGCAGTCGATTCCGTCTTTCGCCAGCATCTCCGCCGCCGCAAGGTGAACCTGGGTCATTCGCGAGTAGCCGATGAGGGAGATGTCCTTTCCTTCTCGGAGGATTTGCCCCTTTCCGATTGGGACCGAATAGTTGATGTCCTCCGGAATCTCACCTTTGACGGTGTAGAGACCTGGGTTCTCGTAGAAGATGACCGGGTTGTCGTCGGCGATGGCCGACTTCATCATTCCGTAGGCATCCGCAACCGTCGCCGGGCAAACGACCTTGAGACCTGGAACGTGGGCGTACCATCCGTCCATGCTGTGGGAGTGTTGCGCCGAAAGCTGCTTCGCCGCGCCACCCGGGCCTCGGAAGACGATCGGACACTTTACTTCGCCGTTGGTCATGTAATGAACCTTCGCGGCGTGGTTGATGATCTGGTCAAGAGCAAGAATCGAGAACGACATGGTCATGAACTCGACGATTGGTCGAAGTCCAGCCATCGCTGCGCCGATTCCGATTCCGGTGAAACCGCACTCGGTGATCGGAGTATCGAGGATTCGATAGTTATAGTTTGCGGATCGCGAACCGAACTTCTCGACGAATCCACGGGTGACTTTAAAGGTTCCCTGGTACCGTCCTATGTCCTCACCCATGATGAAGACCTCGGGGTTCTTCTGCATTTCCTCTTCGATGCTCTTTGCCAGAGCCTCTCGGTAGGTCATTTCAAGTGCCATTAGTGTCCCTTCTCCGGCGTCATATCGCTGTAAATGTTGTCGTAGACCTCATCGGGGTCTGGGAATGGCGAGGCATCGCAGATTTCGTAGATGCGCTCGACCTCGTTATTGAGTTCTTCCTCAATTGCCTCGTACTTCTCATCGGTCATGTAGCCGAGAGCAGTCATCTGCTTTCGCAGTCGAGCGATTGGGTCGCGGGTCCAAGCCAGTTCTTCCTCTTCCTTGGTTCGGTAAAGCTGGCGATCGTTATCGGCAGCACCGTGTCCCGAATATCGGTAGGTCATGATCTCGATCCAGGCTGGGCGCTGTTCCTTACGGCACCACTCGACGATTTCGGTCGCCTGTCGCTTCATCTGAATCACGTCCATTCCGTCAAGCCGCTCCGAGCGGATGTCGAACGGCAGTCCGCGCTTCCACAACTCCTTGTCAGCAGCGTGGTACTCAAGCCGAGTTCCCATTGCGAACTCGTTGTTCTCGATGACGAACACGCATGGCAGGTCGTAAAGTGACGCCATGTTCAGGGTCTCGAAGACGACGCCCTGGTTGGCGGCGCCGTCGCCCATGAAGTTGATACAAACTTTGTCTTCGCCTCGATAGCGAGCGGCGAAGGCCAGACCTGCTCCGAGCGGGATGTGCCCACCGACGATTCCCCAGCCTCCGTAGAAGCCGTTCTTCGGATCGTAGATGTGCATCGAACCGCCTTTTCCTCCGGCAGTTCCGATCTTGCGACCCATCACTTCGCCGAGGACAGCCTCGGGCGGAGTTCCTAGTAGGAGGGCGTGTGCGTGGTCTCGATAGGCGGTGATGACATAGTCCTCACCCTTGCGAATGGCCTTCATCCATCCGACCGCGAGGGCCTCCATGCCGATGTAAACGTGCATGTAACCACCCGCTTTGCCCTCTCGGTAAACGCGGTTGCACTTCTCTTCGAAGAGCCTGATGAAAAGCATATCACGCAGGTGCTCTTCGAGCTCGGCTGCGCTTTCGGTGATCTTGTATTCGGCCTGTTTTGCCACTGGTGATCCTCTGGTTGTCCCGCGTGTTCTACGAGGGCGTTTGCTCGGACATCAGCGTCCGCGACCGGGAAGAGGATACCAGAAGGCAGGGTGGTTGATCTTGATTGCAAACCCGAGGTGGATTTCGATCACGTTTATCGCTGAATGTACCAACGGTACTTGGAAAGTCCTACGTAGCATGATGTGATATGACGCTAAGGTTCTTCACCCCGGCCGCCTTAACACTCCTGTCCACTTGCGCTCTCGCTCAGTTTGGGGCGCCTTCACGCTTGGAAATGATCTCCAAGAACGACAAAGAACGCGGACTTTTCGTGAGTCTCAATCTTGGATCAAGCTCGTTCTCGTCAACAAGCTTTGGCTCAACCTCTACGGTAAGCCAACCGACGAACGGACTTGGAGCGGAGTTCGTCCTCAACCGGGGCTCGCAAAACCCAATCGCCATCGGATACGGGACGTTTCAATTCCAGTCGACGAACAACTTGAACAGTTCAAACATGCGCGATCTCTACGCAAAGGGCTACTTCTCCAACATCTGGGGAGCCAGTTTTGGTGAACTCAACTTAGATGGCAATCGAGCTACCTATTTCACTCTCTTTGCCGATCTTTGGCCACGGGGTGACAACAACTGGAGCACTCAGATAGGCTTCGGAAGTTACTCAGGCTCAGGTGATCGCGGAAGCGTCGCAACCACGCGAATCTCATTCCGGCTGAATGAAGGGCTCTTTTTGGACCTCACGACGAGATCAATGATGAGTTCCGACTCTGGATCGAATCTAGATTTCACGACATCGTTCTTCGGCATTACAAAGCGATTCTGAAAACGAGTTAACCCAATGCCCGGCGAACCAACTCATGAATCTGCTCGCCGGGTAGTCGAGGTTCGTCCAGAGACCTTTCGTCCAACGGAAAAACTGACTCGGTAGGGGTTGCCGAGAAAGTCGTCCCGAGGCCGGCGGAGCCACCCAGCAGCACGAGCCGAAGTTCGAGTCTGTTCTCCAGAACGTGGTCAAGCAGGCGACCGATCAAGTGCTTTCCGCACTTCGCGGCAAGATACTCCGCTTCCTCAAACTCTTCCCTCTCGCGCATCTTCAACCAAGGGTCAAGGTGGACGATTGTCCCCGAGTCATACGGAATTCTCTGGAAGTCAGTTTGGAGCCCCGTCCCGAATCGACCAATTTCGCTGTGCTTGAACCCGGCCAGGCGAACCAGACCCGCAAGGCGGAACGAAGACGACTCATAGCGATAGGGGTAGCCGTAGCGGAGCGCAAGGTTTGGCACGGATAGGCGATAGCCGTGCCCCCAGGGCCACACAAGATTGATCGGATCAACACCATTATCGATTCGCCGAAGATTGAACTCTTCGTCATGCAAGATGTTGACGGAATCGTCGATAAATCGTCGAAGCTCGTTGTCACCGTCTCCTTCAGGAAGGCTCTCATTCAACGAAACAATCTCAGCTGGAGCCAAGGTTTTGATCTCTGCCATTCGCTCCCACACCAGGCCGTGGTCAAACTGTTGTCCCACGAGAGTGGTCAATCTCTTCGTGTTGAGTACCGCTAGCTTTGATTTAACAATTGTGAACTCATCGGTGGTGAGCAGCTGTTTCGGAACCCGCACGGAGTCTGTCAAAGAGAGCAGCGACAGGTGGAAATGGAGTGATCTCTCCGGCGGATCCCAGCCAAGTGCAGACACTGTCAACGGGCCTTGCCTCAATTGCCCTTCCTCCGGTGCTAGGCCAATGAGCATTGCTTCTGGCGTTTCACATTCGGGAATCGTTAGCCGAGTGAGCGAGGAAACCTCGCCGAGACGCTGAAAACCTTCGACCTTCCGAACTAGAGAATCGGATTCTGGTGAGCCGAGAATTCCGTCGAGGATGATGAGCATGCTCTAGTCCGCAATCAGAACGCCCTGGCCGGAAGACACGGTTTCGAGTTCTCCGACGGGGTCACCAAAGGCGTTTTTTTGGAGTCCTTCCGGAATCTCCAGTGGATACTCTCCTGTAAAACAGGCCGTACAGAACCCTTCTGTTGAGTCATTCACGGCCAGTCTCGCGCCATCAACGCTGAGGTAACCCAATGACGTCGCCCCAATATGCTCCTTTAGCTCATCAAGGGTCATGACCGCCGCCGCAAGCTCGCTCTTACTTGCCATGTCGATGCCATAGAAGCACGGATGCTTGATCGGGGGCGCCGTTATTCGCACATGAACCTCGGTCGCACCTGAGTCGAACATCATCTTGACAAGCTGTTTCGTGGTCGTTCCTCGAACGATGGAATCATCGACCAAAACAACCCGCTTACCCCTGAGGTGATCTTCCAAAGGCGTCAGCTTCATCCGAACACCGATCTCGCGCATTCGCTGGTCAGGCTGAATAAACGTTCGGTGGATGTACCGACTCTTCATCATGCCTTCACGGAACGGAATTCCTGACGCTTTGCTAAATCCCAGGGCCGCGGGGATTCCGCTATCGGGAACGGGAACAATAATGTCGGCTTCGACCGGATGCTCTTCGCTCAGCCGTTCGCCCATCCTCACTCGGGCCGAATAGAGCCCGGTTCCAAACATTCTCGAATCAGGACGCGCGAAGTAAATGAACTCGAACAAGCACATCGCTTCTTTGGGCGACTCGACACCTTGGACAATTCGCAAACCATCCTTGTCGATCACGGCAATCTCCGCCGGCTTCAATTCGCGCTCAACGGTTCCGCCAATCGGACCAAATGCACAGCTTTCGGACGCCATCATGAAGCCACACTCTCCGAGCCGGCCGACCGAGAGCGGACGAATCCCATACGGATCGCGGAACCCGATGATCGTGGTCGGAGTTTGGACAACCACCGAGAAGGCACCTTTGCAAAGCCGCATCACTTCCCGAACCGCTTCTTCCACTCCGTTTTTCAGGTTGCGAACGATGATTCGAGCCATCACCTCGGTATCGGAGGTCGACGCAAAAACTTCCCCTTCCGCCTCCATCTCAGTGCGTAGTTGGACGGCATTGATCAGGTTCCCGTTGTGAGCAACCGCAAGCTCACCAATTTGGGTCTGGCAAAATATCGGCTGTGCATTTCGCAGGGCACTGGCCCCGGTCGTCGAATACCGGGTGTGTCCAACCGCCATTGATCCCGGAAGCGTATCGAGGATTTCGGGAACGAAAACCTGGTTGACCAAGCCCATGCCCTTGTGCATCCGAACCCGCTTCCCGTCCGAAACCGCCATTCCCGCCGACTCTTGTCCTCGGTGTTGCAGGGCAAAAAGTCCGAAAAAGCAAGTGCTCGCGACATCCTCGCCCGGCAGATAAACCCCGATGACCCCACACTCTTCCTTCAGAGTTTCGCCATCAACCTCGGGAATGAACATTAACTATGAGGATACCGATTTGAGGCGTGGAAACGAATACAATCGAAGGAATGAGATTGCCCGAAGGAGAAGTCGTTTTTCTGATGACCGATATCGTGGGCAGCTCGGCTTTAGCGGAGCAGGATCCGAGTCTCTACATCGAAACTCTGGGAACGCACGACGAAGTTGTCAACAGCGCGGTGAAGGAGTGCGACGGACATCTTTTGAAGCATCGCGGCGAAGGAGATTCGACGTTCAGCGTTTTTCGCTCGGCGGACGCCGCGCTTGACTGCGCGAAGCGAATCCATCGCGAGCTTTCGGCGCGAAACACGATTGTTCGATCTGGTCTGAACCGGGGGATTGCTCACTTCGCAGAAAATGACTACTTGGGCGACGTCGTCAACCGTTGCGCGCGCATTCGTGGTCTTGCGAATCCCGGCCAAATTCTGTTGAGCGAAACAGTCAAAAACGCAGCTGAACGCGAACATGACCTGATCTATCACGGACTTCAAACGTTGAGGGGCATGATCAACGGCGCGCAAATCTATGAGTTGCGAGTAGATGAATCAGCGACAAGCCCGGACTTGACCACAGATAGCCGTCGTCCGCTGCCAAAGCTTTACGATCGCTTCGTCGGACGGGATGCCGATTTGGCGCTCGCGAAACAAAAGCTCGGCTCGTACCGAGTGTTGACTCTACATGGCCCCGGCGGCGTTGGCAAAACTCGACTTTCAATAGAAGTAGCTAGCCAAATGGCCGGACAGTTCCCAGGCGGTATCGAGTTTTTTGACCTCTCCCAATCAGACTCCGCTAGCTTTTTGTCAGTGCTACCTTCAATCGAAGCCATTTCAAAGCCGAACGCTCAATGCCAACTGTTGGTTCTTGATAACTGCGAACAGATCGTCGAGCAAGTCGCAGCCTGGATCTCCCAAGTAGTTCAGGCATCTTCGACCGTAAAGGTTCTTGCTACGAGTCAAATCGCCCTCGAAGTCGTGGGAGAGTATGTTCAACGCTTAGAGCCTTTGAATGCTAGTACAGCAACATCTCATGCAACGGAGCTATTGATTTGCCGGGCCATGGAAAAAGGCACGCCGGCTTCGGTCATCGAACCCCAGCGATCCGTGATCGCCGAGATCGCCTCTCGATTGGGTGGCATGCCTTTGGCGATTGAATTGGTGGCCGGAAAACTCAAGTCGGTTCCTGCCAGCCGAATCTTGTCATCGCTAGATGGCCTCCTCGCCAGGGACTTCGGGGAGAATTCAACGTCTCGATGGGGCAGCCTTTCTGAGCTTTGCCGCTACAGCCTCAGCTTGCTAAGCCCTGCCGACTACCGCCTTGCTCAAGCGGCAAGCGTTCTTGGAACGACGTTTTGCTACGACGCCATCTCATCGCTTCCAACTGAGTTCGTTAAAGACGAATTTGAAGCGAGCGAATCTCTCGATCGTCTGGTAAGACACTCAATCATCTCGGCAGTCTGGGCGCGCGCGGGAGTTGTTTACAAAATGTCCGACCTGTTTCGCAAGGAGCTTTCGCAGACCGTAGCTCCTGAACAGCAGGCGGAAATCGTGGAGGCTCATGCAGAATGGGCACTTTTAACTGCGGGGACTGCACTCGAGTCCGAAGTCGCTTACCATGAGATCCGGCCCTTCCTTGACGATATGGTGTTCGCTATCAACAAATCGCTTGAGATTGGAAACCGATCGAGAGCCTTTGAGCTGTTTCGCGCCGCTCGAAAAAGCTGGATCGCGGACGAGGTTTCGGCACCAGCTGCAAAAATGACGGATCAGTTGCTGCTTCTGTATCCGGAACTCTGTGAAGAGCGCGCAGAGTTGCTAAATGTCAAAGGCATCTTCCTAATCCATCAGGATGCTACAGCGCAGGGCAAGCTTGCGTACCAGGAATCCATGGACGCCTATGCGAGTCTCGGGAACCGATACAGAGTGGCGGTCATTAGGCATAACCTGGGAATCCTTCACTACTATGCGGACGAGTTTGCCCTCGCCGAGCAGATGCTGTCTGCATGCCTCCTAGAAGCAAATGCTTTGGAGGATGAGGGACTCGCTGTATCCTCACTTGTCCACCTGATCTTTGTTCGCTACGGTGCTGGTGATGAGGCGACTGCGATCCAATATGAAGACAACCTCAAAGAGCTGGCACCAAAGCTTACACCTCTGCTGAATGGGGTCTGGATGAACGCTAAAATTCACTTCTTACTGATCAACAGGAGGGTCGACGAAGCCATTCCGGTCTTGCGTCGCATGATCGTTGAAGGAGCTGGACTAAAGGATATCGCAATGCTCGCGCGAGCAATCCTGTTCCTTAGCGCTGTCCATGACGCGAAAGGCGGAAAAGACGAGGCTACCGAGCTCTTATCCCTGTGTAGGGCATTTATCCGAGATCGATCCGTCCATTTCTTCATCCAGGATCACTCCCTGATGCAGATGCTGATCCAGTCACTCGGAGAGAGCCAAACGACCGGTTCGGTGTTACCAGGACTCGAAGAAGTGATTTACCAAAAACTCTCTCAGTGGGCCGTAGAAAATGCCGTGAAAGTCTGATAGTATTCAGGCTTGATGCAAACACGTCGCTTTAATTCGAGCTTAGTTTTCGCTCTCACGATCCTGGGGGCGAGTGCGTTTGCTAATCCCTTCCTCCAAGGAGCCCGGCCCATTGACGGAGAGCTAGGCATCAATAACGAAGGCAAGGTAACCGGTTTACTCAGAGCGGAATCAGAAGCGAATACCGGGCTGAGAGTGAGTATTGCGATCGCAATCGGTAGCTACGCGACGGAAGCTGAAGAAGATGCTGCCATCGCTCAAGGAACAAATGGCAGCCGAGGCTTTAAAGTCATCTCTCTGCCTGGTACGCAGGTTATCACTGACTTGTCTGCGCCATGGGAAGCCGGCGTTTCGCTCCCCTTGTGTGACAAGGCGACGTTAGTCGTGAGATCTGTCGAGCTGAGAACCAATACGGTGAGAATTACTCGAAATATGATGCAAAAGGGGATGACGACCGTTCTTCAAGCTAAGGTGCGGCTCCCAGATATAATGAAGAATGATCCTCAGCCTACATTTGCTTCGGAGCGTCCAGTACTGATTCCCAAAAGTCGCTCTCTACCGATTGATGGCTTGGTCGGAATGGATGCAGCCGGACGTCTTACAGGATACGTTGCGCCCCGAGGTGATCATTTCAGCTTGGCAGTAGCTTTCGTTCCAGGGAACGGACTCACCCTGGACGAAGGACTCCGATTGCTTTCCAACAGCTCGACCCCGGATGCAATTCCGTTCACCGGCTTTGAAGCTTCGACAAATCTGCGTGACTTGACGCCAAACGGGTCAAGTGCGGGTGGTGTCATCCAGCAACTTGCTGGCTTGATCATCGTCCGGGAGACCGAGGCGGGTAGCACAACGGCTAACTATAGCTTCGTCCAAGTCTCAGCTGGGGCGCCCACGAAATGGGTCCCAACTAGAAATCCACAGGTGAGAGCTTCGGCTAACAAAGCCATTGGGATTTCCTTAACAGATATCCTTTCCCGTTCACTCCCAATCGACGGCAACGTCACCCTCTCACCTGGCTCCGGAACCGTCGAAGGCAACATTATCGTTGGTCCTCCAGTCGGCTTAAGAAGCTACTCAACTATTGACATTGCTTCCGTCGGGCTGAACATGGGGAACAGCCAGGACTCAGCAGAAGAGTTGCTAAAGCAGCTGAAACGCAAAGATCCCGACTTGAAGGAATCGTTCAAGACCATTAAATTTGGGACTTCCTACGAGCTTGTTCGCAACAAGCCGGTTGGCAATCAATTACAACTTGCCAAAGGGGCCAAGGTAGCGATGCTTTTCCGATTTGATGGACCTTACGGTCGAGAGTATTCTGTTTCGGTCATCGAACGAAACGGCAAACCTCCCCATGGGCGCTGAAACTGATCCCGTTTAGGCAAGTTCGGTTTTCTGACACCCTTACCAGGAGTTCTGACCCTCTGGTAAGGAAAAGTGTTTGCGTGAAGGTAACGAGTAGCAGTATCCTCCCAACCACCAACGGGGCCAGTCAGCCGATTGGCATCACGCCTCCTCCAGGGGCGGGTACCCAACCTATCGGTGGAACTCAACCCATCGGACGAAAAGGAAACGGAAACGCGAACGGCGCCGACAATGGCAACGTGGACGGAAACGGAAACGCCAATGGGAATGGGAAAGGCGGAAGCCTAGACATCAGCGCTTAACTACTCCAAACCTTAGGGCTTGGCAAAGTAGGAATTGCGAACGACCGTCCCGACCTCCTCAGGTCGGGGCACAACAAAAAACGAGCAGAGGCAATGGCACCCTGCTCGTTGTTGTTTATGAAGGTCGGGGTTTAGACGTTGTAAGAAGGCTTTTTCAGCCAAGCCTTTGGAATTGGCTTGAGGCCGCATGCCACTTCGGCGAACATCGGCGACTTGAGAACGTCGGTTGCAACCACGAGCTTCACCATGGTGCCGCCGTTCTTGAGGTGAACAACCTGGAGGTTCGGGTGCTGGGTGCGCTGCTTGTGCGGTGCTTTATACTTCCAACCCTGCGAGTGAGTGTTGCGGATGTACTTCGCAGTCGTGTTTCCTTTCTTACCGCTAACCTGACAAATCTTGGCCATTGCTCAAATCCTTTGGCGTCGCAAAGACGCGAATAGACACTATACCTCAGGAGTCTCGGCCTGGGCAACCATGGCTCGTGATCTTTGCAACTGCCGCATCCCCCCGACCGCCACCCACAACAGAAACAGCCCACCCAGACTCGCAACCCAACCGGCCACACTCCCTCGCGGCGGCGCCAAGAAATTCTGAACAGCAAGCCAGAAAAACATCGCGCTGGCAACTCGGATGTCCGACCGCGACCAAAGCATCAACAACAGCATTCGGGCCGAGAGGAGCACAGCCGAGAGCAGTGAGGTCAACAACGGATAACGAAAAAGTTGGGTTAACATCGAGTTCTCCCAAAGAGGATCATCGCGCACCAGCCAACTACAAAGGGCCGAAACCAAGTCCGAGCCAGCCTGAAACAGAATGAAAAGCCCCACGAACCACTTCCAATTTGCCTGGTCGCTGAGCCACTTTGCCTGAGCCGGATGTAAGCAAATCGCCGTTAGGATCGACATTCCAAGAGCCGCCAGTGAGAAGCCGCTGAACCCAAGTGTATGCATTTGGTGAAACAGCAGTTTGTATCCCTGCGGATATTCAATCGCAGACACAATTCCGGAAACCAGAGCCGGGATCATCGGCACTGCCCACCAACGGTAATCACTGATCCGCCGTTCCTGCTTCAAGGCGTCGAAAAACGAGAACTCGCCCTTCCAAATCAGAACGCAAAATAGGGGCACAAAGCCCACAGCAAACCCAAGAAACTGCCCTCCTTGGTAGCGGCGATGCTCCGGGTGAACCATTGAATACAGATCATAGAAGCTGATCACCGCCCCCAAACTGATCGTCAACAGCATAAACCCAAGCCGCAGCCACCCCCGCCTACTGAAATCCGGAAACTCGATCACTTCTGACCATTGTACGACGCCCACCCAGGATCGGTGTCACAATTTCTACAGATGAAGCGAGTCGTTGTCTTAGGTTCAACCGGGAGCATTGGCACCCAAACCCTCGACATCATCCGGCAGTTCCCCAACGACCTCAAAGTCATCGGTCTCGCCGCCGCCCGAAACGCTTCCCTTCTCGCCGAGCAAGCCGGTTTATTTGGAGTCAAGGAAACCGTCATCTACGAGCGCGACGGAATGGACGCCCTTGTCCGCCTCGCCACACTCGAAGAAGCCGACATCGTCGTCGTCAGCGTCGCTGGAGTCATTGGCCTGCTCCCCACCTTCGAAGCCATCAAAGCCGGAAAGCAGATCGCCCTTGCCTCTAAAGAAGTCCTTGTCGCCGCCGGAGAAATCGTGATGCCGCTCTGCCAAAAGCACGGAGTCACCATGACCCCCATCGACAGCGAGCACAGCGCGATTTTTCAGTGTCTCCAAGGCTATCGGTCTGACCAGGTCAGTGAGCTTATCCTCACCGCCAGCGGCGGCCCGTTCCGAGGTCGTAACCGCGATGATCTGCAACAAATCACCGTCGAACAAGCCCTCAATCACCCAACCTGGAACATGGGCGGAAAGATCACCATCGACTCTGCCACCCTCATGAACAAGGGGCTTGAAATGATCGAGGCCAAGTGGCTCTTTGGAGTCGAAATCGACCAGGTGAAGGTCTGCGTTCACCCCCAATCGATCATCCACAGCATGGTCAAATTCACTGACGGCTCCGTACTTGGCCAACTCGGCTGGCCGAATATGCGGCTTCCGATCGCCTACGCCCTACTCTATCCCGAAAGGCCACCCAACGATCTCAAAAACTGGGATCCGACCGATTCACCGCAGCTCACATTTGAGAAACCTGACGAAGAAACTTTCCGCTGCCTCGCCCTTGCCCGCGAAGCAGCACGAATCGGAGGCACAATGCCCGCCGCAATGAACGCCGCTAACGAGGCCGTCGTGGCTGCATTCCTCGATGGAAAATGCGGATTCCTACAGATTGCCGATCACGTCGAAGCCGCAATGCAGGAACATCACAGCAAGGCAGCGACGTTAGAAGATATATTGGAAGCAGACACATCTGCCCGACATTTCATTAGCGCGCGTTTGAACTCATGACAATCCTCCTTTCCATCTTCACCTTTATTGTCATGTTCGCGATCCTGGTCGCGGTTCATGAGTGGGGGCATTATCTCGCCGCTCGCCACTTCCGAATGGCGGTTTCTGAGTTTTCGATTGGATTTGGCCCCAAGGTGAAGACGTGGCGCCAAAAGCTTACGCGCATGCCGAACGAGGATCAAATCACTACGGACTTCAACGTGCGCTCGGTACCGCTTGGCGGTTTCGTGAAAATCGAAGGTATGGAACCACAGCCGGACGGTAGCGAAACCAAGATCATGCATGGCTTCTACAGCAAGCCGCCGACTCAGCGCATCGCCGTTTTGTTCGCCGGACCGCTATTCAGCATCATCTTTGGCGTACTCGTGATCTTCTTCACCGTTGTGGCCTTTGGAATCGACAAACCGTCCAACTTGGTCGAGCAGCTGAAGCTGAAGTATCCCGCTGTAGAAGCTGGAATTAAGCCCGGAGATCGCATTCTCAAAGTCAACGGCGAGCCAACTACCGAGCCCTTCGCCGCCACTGTAGCGATTCGAAAATCGACAAGTGGATCGGTTCAGCTTGAGGTAGATCGGTCAGGCACTGCCATGAAGTTCAGTGTCCCAACAAAGCTGAGTGAAGAGGCCGTGGACCTACTTGATGCCGACGGACTTCCGACCGGGGTAAAGGCGAAGGTGCCCCAGCTCGGGATCGTGTTTGGCGCAGAAAAGGTTCGGATGCCAGTTGGAGAGGCTCTCTCAACCGCCGTCGAGATCCCCATCATTTCAGTTCAACGACTTCTATACCGTCTCACTCAACCTGCAAAGATTATCGAAGAAACCACCGGCGTTGTGGGGATGGCTGCCGTGACAAACAAGGCGGTAGAAAGCGGTCTTGACAGCGTGCTAACCATTTGCGGCATGATTTCAATCTCGCTCGGGATTACCAATCTTCTGCCGATCGGAATGCTTGACGGTGGGCAAATTCTTCTCGCAATCGTAGAGCTCTTCAACCGTGGAAAGAGACTGAGCTACAAACTTCAGACGACCTTCCTCACCGCTGGAATGGCCTTCATGCTCGTCCTGTTCCTGCTGATCACTAGGCAAGACATCATCCGCTGGGTTCTGCCTAAGTGATTTGAGGTTTCAGTTTCGTTCCGCGAAATGCTAACTGCCAACTGCTGACTGTAAACTATCATCGTGGAGAAAATTCTTCTCGCCGCCCCACGAGGCTTCTGTGCCGGAGTCGCGTTTGCCATCGAGGTCGTCGATCTCGCGCTCAAGGCATACGGTGCGCCACTGTATGTGCGGCACGCCATCGTGCACAACGAATGGGTCGTCAAGTCGTTCGAGGCACGCGGAGTGATCTTCGTGGAAGATGTTAATGAGATCCCAGACGGAATGCCCGTCGTCTTCTCTGCCCATGGCGTCTCGCCGGAGGTAAGGCGTGTCGCCGCCGAGCGAAACCTGACCATTGTCGATGCAACTTGCCCACTGGTCACCAAGGTCCACAACGAGGCGAAGCACTACGCCAAGAAGGACTTCTTCATGATCTACATCGGTCACGAAGGCCACGTCGAAGCCGAAGGCACAATGGGCGAGGCCCCCGACCGAATGGTCTTGGTCGAGACTCCGGAAGACGCCGAAAAACTTGAGCTTCCCCATTATGAGAATCTCGCGGTTCTATCTCAAACCACGCTCAGCGTTGACGAAGTGTTGGCAACGATGGCCGTCCTCGAGCGCCGCTTCCCGCACATCCAGAGTCCTCCCAAAGGCGACATCTGCTACGCGACAACCAACCGCCAAGCCGCAATCCGAGCCATGGCCGCCGAGTGCGATCTCTTCCTGGTCGTCGGCTCAGTCACGTCCTCCAACTCCAACCGCCTGCGCGAAGTTGCCGAGCAATTCGGAGCCGAAGCCCACCTCCTGATGTCACCCGACCAGATCAAGCCCGAGTGGAGAACAGACTACAAATGCGTCGGGATCTCTAGCGGTGCCTCAACCCCAGAAGTTCTGGTCGAAGACATCATTGGTTCACTGCTAGACGGCAGAGCCATTCCCGTAGAAGTTGTCGAAACGGTCAAAGAAGACATCAACTTTAAGCCGAACCGAGACCTGATCGAGTTAGCGCAAGCGCGCTAACTAACCACCGCTCTGCCGATTCCGGTGCTCACGGATGAAAGCCGGAATATCCAGATCGGATTCTTCGATGAGGTCAGGAGTTTCTTCGATCTTCTTGTCGAACATCTTCGCTCGTGCCTCAGCGACGACATCTGCGCTGGTGACCGAAGGAATCACAGGGTTAACCGTATGCCGCACTTGAGCGACTGGCTGAGCGGATGACTCGATGCGGGCACGGCTGGAAACTGCGGAGATCGGATCGAACCCAGTCGCAAGAACCGAGATTCGGACAGTGCCTTCCATGGAAGGATCGATCACGGAGCCGAAGATGATGTTGACCTCGTCCTGGTCGCACAGCGACTGGATGTAGATCATTGCCTCACTCGTCTCGGCCAAGGTCAGATCGTCGCCGCTCGTGATGTTGACGAGAACGCCTTTCGCGCCGTCAATCCGTTGCTCTAACAATGCGGAAGAGGTCGCCGCCTGAGCAGCTTGAACAGCGCGGTTATCGCCCACGCCGTAGCCGATTCCCATAATCGCTGGGCCAGCATCCTTCATGATCGTGCGAACGTCAGCGAAGTCGACGTTGATCTGCCCAGGGATCGTAATGATGTCGGAAATCCCCTGAACCCCTTGGCGAAGAACATCATCGGCGACACGGAAAGCGTCGTGGAAAGTCGTCTTCTTCTCGACCACGCCAAGGAGCTTTTCGTTGGGGATCGTAATGATGGTGTCTACCTTTCCGGTGAGACCCAGCACGCCCTCGTCGGCGAGGCGCTCACGCTTCGGACCTTCGAATCGGAATGGCCGGGTAACAACGGCGACAGTTAGCGCGCCCATTTCTTGCGCGACATCGGCGACGACTTGCGCGGCTCCGGTGCCGGTTCCGCCGCCCATACCGGCGGTGATGAAGACCATGTCGGCGCCCTCAAGGACTTTTCGGATATCGGCTTTGCTTTCTTCGGCAGCGTTGCGCCCGACTTCCGGGTTTCCGCCAGCACCGAGTCCTCGAGTGAGGTTAACGCCAAGTTGAACCTTTTTGGTTGCCGGTGAAAGATCAAGAACTTGGACGTCGGTGTTCATTGCAATGAACTCGACGCCTTTGATTCCGCTTTCGATCATGCGTTGGACTGCGTTACTTCCGCCTCCGCCAACACCGACTACCTTGATTACCGCTGTATTCGCCACCAGAAAAACCCCTAAGCTACGAAGTTTATCACTCCTGTGATGGGGATAAGGTGTGGATAAGTGGGGATAAGTCCTACTTACCGCTTAGAATCGACCAAAACCCACGCACTTTATCCTGCCAGCTCTCGCCGCCGCTGATTGTGCTGAGGTCATCGTGAGCTTGCAGAATGAACTGTGCCGCACCAAGCGAGGCCGCCATTCCGCTCGCATCTTTGCCTCCGAGCAGCCGAGGTTCAGCCGCCCTAACTGGAAGCTCTTGGAAGATCTGACCAAAGAGCTCTTCAATGCCTTTGAGCTTCGCCCCGCCGCCGGTGAGCACGACTCCGCCGGGAACTGACTTGAGATAACCGGCCTTTTCGACGTGTACTTTGGCAATCCGCCCGATTTCTCGCATCCGGCTCTCGATGATCTCGCAGAGTACGCGGCGTTGCATTGGGCGTGGATTGGGTTGACCTTGCTGCTGAACTTCGATCGCATCGCGCTCTGAGATTGGAGCGGCAAGGGCTTGGCCCTCTTGGACCTTGAGCCTCTCGGATTCTTCTAACGAAGCGTTCAGTAGTTGGCTGAGATCGCTCGTGACATTGTCTCCTCCGGCGGGAATGCTACAGGCGAATGCGAGCGAGCCGCCGGCAAAGATGGCGAGGTCAGTCTTGGTTGCACCGATGTCGATGCAGATGGCCCCTTTTGCGATTTCATCAGCGGTGAGAATCCCTAAACCAGATGCGAGAGGTCCAAAGATGAATTGATCAACCTTTCGGTGATTCAATGTGAGTGCCCGCTCGAAGAGCTGGACATGCGCACCTTGACCGGTGATGAGGTAGCTATTTACTTCAAGTTTTGAACCTGGAAGCCCAACGGGATCCATCACCATCTTTCCGTCATCAACACGGAAACCACGCGGGACGGTCTGAACCTGCAGCCGTTCCGAAGGAAGGAAGCCCGCTTTGGAGTGGTTCACAACTTCCATCACGTCTTGCGAGGTTATCGTACGGTTACGCGGGATGATTGGCTTGAAGCCTTGTACTGTCACTCCTTCGACCTGGGCACCAGAGATGGTCACAACGGCGGCATCAATGGACTCGCGTCCGAGGTCGTTTGCCAAGTGCCGCAGTGCAGTATCGACAGTCCGTGCGACTCCGTCGAGATCGACGATTCCGCCTTTTTTCATCCCCCGGCTATCTACCCGAATCATGCCGCTGATCTCCAGCTTTCCTTCGCCCGACGATTTCGCCGCGAGGGCAACAGTTTTTGATCCTCCGAGATCAATGACGACACATTCTTTCATTCAGTCACACCTTCCATGGATTGTTCAAGTTGCTTTTCGCGCTCCTTCTTCCGCTTTGCGATCCAGTCCGTGGCCCGCACCAACAGGTAGCGACGAAGGAGGCTCAAATTGGTGAAAATCCTCATTCCCATCACTAGTGCAACCACCATATAGAGGTTGATACCGATCTTGTCGCCCAACCAGGCAATAAAGAAGGCGATGAGGACGTTAGCGAAAAAACCGCTGAGGAAAACGTCGGTTTGAAACTTGCTCTCGTAGGCAGAGCGCATTCCACCCAGAACAGTATCCAATCCGGCTAGACACGCGACCGCAAGATACTGGGCTGTACTATCACCAACGCGCACCTTGAGTGCCAGTGCCAGAGTGGCACCAAGCAGAAGGGCGATGATGGGGACGAGAATCACTTCGTAGCCTTTGGAACAGATGCGTGTTTCAGCGCAGTTGCACCCAAGTATGCCGGAATTCGGATCGACTTTTCACGCTGAATCTGGATCATCGTTGGGCTGGCCCCCGTGATCTCGGTCATGATTCCCCCCGAAATGGTGAACCCGTTGTATAGTGTGTCGACCTCGCCGATGGCGAGAATCGTATAGGGAGCTGCCAGCGGCACCCAGTTCACGAGGATGGTTGTACCTGCGCACCGAATCGGAGAAGTGCTCACCAATCTCTGTCCGTTGACAGAGACGGCCTCAGCCCCGGAAGCAAAAAGCTCATTTGTCACCCTAAGAACGTCTATGTCGTGAATCAAATCCTGCTCGCCTGGTAAACCTCCCGCCCTAGCGTTGTCTTTCAATGTCACTTTGACGCCAGCACCTTCGACTTCGGTTACTCCGGCAAACAACTTGCTTGACTGAAGCTGATCATTCAAAGTCGCCGATCCACGCCCATTTTCTGAAAGAGCCTTTTCCAACGATGTCGCCCGTTTCTGAAGCCTTTCAACTTCTTCTTTCATCCCGACGTAGCTGGCGAATCCGACTTCGTTAATGAAGCCGCGCTGGTTCTGATCCGGCGTGAGAAACCTTGATCTACCCATCCTGTTGCCTTCATTCAGCCAAGAAACCACCAACATGAACCCAAGTAGCGCACTCAGGCCACTGACGGGGATCACCCACTTTTCGTTATGGATTCGGCTGAAAGGGTTTGTCATCTTGATTCGGAGTTTTGATAGGTCGTACAGAAGGATGATCGGGAACCATGAGGTTGAGTTCATGGACACTCTTTAACAACGTCGGGCGATCGCGCAGGAGTCCCAGAAGAATATCGATTTTCTCCGGTAACTTGTCTGGCTTTCCAAGGACGACTTTTCCGCCTTCAATATCCAACCGGACGGTTCCCGTTTCCAAAACTTCCACTTTGGCGTTCGGAAGTTTCTCACCAACGATTTCGCACGCTCCTGCGATGCTCCGGAAGTCCGTAACCCCCATGAGCGTAGCGGAAGTGACCTTGAGCAGCGGAGCCAACGTGAGTGAAACGAGCTTTTCGCCCTGCTCTGGATCCGAGAAGAACTCGCCGTCAGCATCTAGCAATGCCCCGCCACCCACTGACGCGACAGCCTTTCGGTAAGTCAGTTCAAGCCTCGCACTACCGAAGATGTTTCGGCTAAACTGACACTTCTTAATCCTGGACTGCCCGAGAAAAATTTGCTCGACTTCCGCAGTTTCGAGTTGCATCGCGGGAATTCCCTTCACAAGCTCTTGGACTCTTTGCAGCCTCAATCGCTCGCTTTTACGCACGCCGCTCAGATTGATATTTCTCACTGCAGTTAATGGGCTCTTGTAGCTCGCAACAACCAGATTCACAAGCAATGCCGTGATCAGGATCGCGGCCCAGTTGATAACGGTTTTACGCCGTTTTCGCATGGCGGTTTAGAGCATCCTCCACGATGCGTGTGCAAAGTTCCTCAAAGGTAATCCCCGCGGCTCGGGCAGAATTCGGGAGAAGTGAGGTCGCGGTCATCCCGGGCAGTGTATTAACTTCAAGGACGAAGATGTCGTTCCCCCGAACGATCATGTCGGTTCGGGTAGCCCCTTCGCACCCAAGGGTTGTATGGGCTAAGACGGCGATTCGTTGGGCTTCTGCCAATAACCCGTCCGAAAGTCTGGCAGGGACAATCTCTTCGGTGGCACCAGGCGTGTACTTGTTGGCGAAGTCATAACCGCCGCTTGCTGGGCAGATTTCGACCGGCGGAAGTGGGACACCACAGAGCACGGGAACCGAAATCTCCATCCCGCGAATCCACTCTTCGACCAAACAGCCTCCTGGGTATTGGAGGGCCATCCGGACTCCTTCAGAAATCTGATCCGATGTGTCTGCAAACGTCAGTCCAACCGTCGAACCCTCCCGATTGGGCTTCACGATAGCTGGAGCTTGGACGGTAATCGTTTCGCTTAGATCGTTGATCCATTGGCCCTGTGGGCACCTGATGCCAACGGTGGCGAGAATCTGCTTAGTGCGGTTTTTGTCCATCGCAACCGCACTGGAGTAGATTCCGGAACCCGTGTAAGGCACGTGCATCAGCTCAAAAAAGCCTTGTATCGCGCCGTCTTCGGCGTGGTTACCGTGGACCGCCAGAAACGCAACATCCGGGCGAATTGAGCCAGTAAAGTCGATGACATTCCCTTTTCGCAAAAGGCACTCGGTGACGTCGATTAGTTCTGCATCGAATCCTGCGGCATTCAAAGCTTTCGCAATTGCGTTGCCCGAGAGAATCGAGACTTCCCTTTCCGAGCTATCCCCACCGTACACAACGGCGACCTTTCTGCTAGGATTTGCTTCGCGCTCGATCTCGCGAATGAGGTCTGGAGCGAACTCGCCAATCGTTCCGGCACCCATTCCAACCACCACATCACCTGGTTCCAGAATCCGCTTAACTTGCCTCGGCAGCAGGTGGCGCGACGGAATGTAGCGCATGGGTTTTGTAACCCCCTCTGCGATTCTCGCACTCGAAACGCCGGGTATCGGTGCTTCCCGAGCCGGGTAGATATCGGTGAGGACGACAAAGTCGGCGGCGTTGAGCGCAGATGGGAAATCCGCGATGTGCTCAAGCGTTCGGGAGTACATGTGCGGTTGGTAAACAACGACGAGCCTACGTCCTGGATAGCGTTGCCGGACGGCCTGGATTGAGGCTGCGATCTCGCTTGGGTGGTGAGCATAGTCATCGATCACCGTAATTGGACCCTCGAGCAGAACCTGCAACCGCCGCTCTGCGCCGCCGAACCGGGCGATTCCCATTTCGACGGCGTCTAGGTCAACAACCGTCTCTTCATCGTTGAGCAAGCTAGCGGCCGCCAGTGCTCCGGTTGCATTCATCCGGTTGTGGTCACCCGGCAAGTTGAGCTTTAGAAGCTTGCCAGCATCGCTCTCGCTGGCGTTGATACCGAACCCAAATTTGTTAAAAGTCTGCTGGAGCCACGCTTCGGAAAGGCCATAGGCGAGGCACTTCACGTCGGTCAGTTCGGCAATCTCGGACGCTCCTCGATCATCGGCGCAGTAGACCAGTCCTCCGCTTGGCGGAATCTTGGAGACGAACTTCACCATGCTGTCCCGCAAGTTTTCATACGAACCGTGGTAGTCGAGATGATCCGGCTCCAAGTTGGTCAGCAGAACGATGTGGGGGTTGATATCCGCGTAGGCTTCGTAGGCTTCGCAAGCCTCAACAACCGCGTACTCACCTTTTCCTTCCCGAATCGGCCCTTCCCAATCCAGAATCGCGGCCCCAACGACGACGAGCGGGTCAAGTCCAGCGGCGATCAGACCAGCTCCCAGGAGTCCGGTAGTGGTGGTTTTTCCGTGAGTTCCGGTGACGGCAATGACTTTGTACGGCCGAAGTAGCCAGCCCAAAGCTTGTGAACGACGCACGATTGGCAATCCCTTTTTGCGAGCTTCCGTAACTTCGGGAGACTTGTTAAGGTCAACCGCATCGGTGACAATCAAGGCACAGTCATGGTAGCCGCTGACAAACTCCCGCAGAGCGGTTGCGGAGTGACCGACATGAACCTCGATTCCTTCGTCCCGGAGTCTTTCGACTTCTATTGATGCTGCCGCATCTGAACCGGCGACGCCAAACTTTCTATGCTTGAGCATCCTTGCAAGAGCCGACATGCCCGCGCCGCCGATTCCGACCATGTAGAACGAGCGACAAGCATTGAGCGCATCAGTCGGTGCGAACTCAGCTTCAATCTCCGTTCTTTTTCTCATCTCGTCGCCGCGCGTTTGATTTCATCCCAAATCTGAACCGTCGCACCAGGAACATCCCATTCAGCAAGTACCCGCTCGGCATCCCCGGGTTCATCAGCAAACCACTTCAGAATTTCTCTCGCGATGGTGTCCGGAGTGGCTTGAATTTCGCCTACCCGCTCATCCTGGGTCAGCACGGATGCTCCCCCAAACGATTCAAACTCCTTTGCATTATGGAACTGATGATCGTCGGCTGACGACGGTAGCGGGACCAAAATCGAAGGAATTCGCGCCATGGCGTATTCGCTGATACCGCTTCCGCTCCGCGCAATAATGAGCGAAGCCCGGCGATAAGCGTCAGCGAGGACGTCCGCCTCGAGGTACGGGCGCATATCGTAACCGGCGATTCCTTCGGCAAGATGCTTGAACTGGTCGTACTGAGTCTTGCCAGCCGAGTGAATGATCTTTGCTCCGTCAAGTTTCGGTGCAACCAACGGCATCACCTCGTTCAGAAACTTCGCGCCACCTGAGCCCCCAAGGACCAAGACATACTTTTCTTCCGGCTGTCGTTTTGCGACAGCCTCCCTCAGCTCTTGGCGGATCGGGTGGCCGGTTCGTACGACTTTGCAGCCAGGAAGAGCTCCCGAAGTCCAATGAAAGGTACTCGTAACCACCCGAGCGTCCTTCGCAAACATCCGAAGCGACCGCCCTGGAATCGTATCGCATGCATGGATGGCAAGAGGAATCCCGAGTTGCTTGGACGCCCGCATCACGGGCGCACTTGAGTATCCACCTGTCGAGAAAACCACATCCGGCTTCCACTGTTGTAGCTTCTTCT
Source organism: Armatimonadota bacterium (assembly GCA_037138755.1). Lineage (NCBI taxonomy): Bacteria > Bacillati > Armatimonadota > Armatimonadota bacterium. Next base: position 331,712 of record JBAXHT010000003.1, read on the forward strand.
TAGCCACGAGTGATGCCCGAAACAGACCGATAAGCGCCTTGATCCCGGCAGAAGAAAAAGGAGAATACACGGGGCCAGAATCTAACCCGACGAACTGAATTCCCCGCTCTTCGCAGGCCCTGCCTTCCATGCCCCGGTTAGAGCCAATATAGAGGAGATCGGCTTCTTCTTGGGCAATCCGGCAGACCTCAAGTGCTGGATAAACGTGTCCGCCGGTTCCCCCGCCGGTTACGACGACGCGCATTGGCGACCTCCTTTTCTGCTGCTTCAGCGGCGGTTGACCAGCTCAGTCGATCGCTGATCGCGATCGCAATCCACAGCGCGAGCAAACTCGACCCGCCCGCGCTAACGAATGGGAACGGAATTCCAATTGCCGGAATCGTAGCGTTTGCCATCAACATGTTCGTACATGCTTGCACACCGATCCACCACGCGACTCCGCTCATAAACAACTTTTTGAACTTGTCCTCCGTCTTCTGAGCAAGTTGAAGCAGGCGCATACTGATTGCGCCAACTATTCCGAGGCAGAGCCAAGGACCCCAGACGCCGCACTCTTCGGCGACGGTTGCCATAATGAAGTCGCTAGTCGTCGCGGGAATCAAATGCTTCGCTCGTCCAGTCCCGATTCCAGTCCCAACGATGCCCCCGCTCGCCATCGCGAGTTCGGAGTGAATGGTTTGGAAGCTCTCATCATTAATGTGCTCGCGCAGCCAGCGATTGGGGTGAACCATGAAGCGAGAAACTCGGTACGGCTCCTTCACAACCGCGCCGAGCAGACAAACGCCGAGGAGGGCTGGAACGATGACTTTGGATTTAGTCGTCATTGGTGCCGAGAAGAACATAGCCATTGCCGTAACCAGCACAATACAGGCAGTTCCAATATCCTTTTCGTGCTCGATCATTGCGACTGCCAAGAGGATGAGGAAACCGGGCAGTAGTCGTCTGATCTTAGGGATCACGACTGCCGCCTCCAGAGTCTTCTCTTTCTTACGTTGCTCCCATGTCTCGTCCCATTCCTTCTTCTTGGCCAAGACGCCTGCCAGGTATAGCACGGAGGCTACCTTCATGAACTCGGCGGGCTGAATTTGAAGTGGACCGATACGGAGCCAGCGAGTTGCCTCGTTGGTGGTTGTTCCCATTTTCTCAACCAGGATGAGGAGGAAGAAAGCGGTTCCGATTCCCCACGGGGCAAACTTTTTCCAGCCCCCTGGAGAGACATTTCGGAGCACGAAAAACGCTCCAACGGAAGCGATAAGGGCGAAGATTTGCTGGATAAATGGCTTAGGCAGTATCCCGGCTCCAATGCGCATGCTTTGGGCGTAACCAGCATCGAGAATGTAAAAGAGCCCGATGACACTGATGGTCATCGCCAACCAGAAAAGGGTGGTGTCGCCTCGTTTTGCAGTCCTTGCTCTCATTGCGTCAAATCCCTGACGTCCTGGCAAAAAACGTCGCCTCGGTGGCGGAAATCTCGGAACTGATCCATGCTCGCACATCCTGGTGCAAGCATCACGATCTCACCATCCTTGGCTTCCTTCGCGGCGGCGTCAAACGCCTCCTTCATTGTATCGTAAACCTGCCACTTTTGCGAGAGTTCTTGGTTGATTTGGCTTGCATCTCTCCCGAAGAGATAGATTTGGTGCGGCTTATCTTGGAGGTAGTCATTCAGCGGGGCGAATGGGAGGTCTTTGTTGACTCCGCCGACGAGGACATGGACTCGCTCGGTTCCCAGACTTTCGATCGAGGCGACCACTGCAGCCGGGTTCGTGCACATCGAGTTATTGATGTACTTCACCTTTTTTACCTCCTCGACAAATTGCATCCGATGCGCCAGTCCGGGAAACTCTCGGAGAGCTTCGAGCGCCTCTTTGGGGAGGACGGGCTGGTTTCTATTTGCTTCCCTCTCCGTTCGGTACACCCGAATCGCGTCCGAATCAGGTCGATTGGTGCTGAGCCATTCCAGAGCGGCGATCGTGAGTGCGGCGGCGGTTTCGGCGTTTCGGAGGTTATGCGTGCCGATCACCCGGAATCCAGCAGGATTTCCCCAGTCTTGATTCAATGGTCCTGCAATCAGCTGACCTTCGATGCGACCATCGACTTTGACGTTTGCATGTTCAAAAATTCGCTCCTTCGTTGCGGCGTAGTCGTCGAACGAGTCGTACCGATCCAGGTGGTCGGGAGTGATCGTCGTGATCGCCGCCGCAATCGGTGCGAAGTCTCGCACCCATTCAAGCTGGAACGATGAGATTTCGGCAACGAGCACCTGATCGGGAGTTGATTGATCGGCAGCATCGGTGAGGGGCATCTCTGCGAGACCGGAGCCAAAGATGTTTCCGCAAAGCACGGCTGCAACTCCTGCTGCCCGGAGCGCGACAACCGTCATTGCCGTCGTCGTGCTCTTGCCGTTGGTGCCAGTGATGGCAATGATCGGGGCCTTGGAAATTCGATAAGCGAACTCGACCTCACCGATCACTTTCTCCTTTTGAGATTGGAGGGCGGCGTGGCGGTGGTCGATAGCGGGGTTGACAACGATGAGGCTCTCGGGAGTTAAAGTCGGAAATGGAGCACCGAGGCTGAGGGCCGCGCCGAGGGTTTCCGCCTCCTCGGCAAGCTCGGGTTTGCCAAGCTTCTCGCGAGGAGTTTCGTCGTATACGGTAACTCTTGCCCCCCGCGAGATCGCCGCCCGGGCGACGGCGAGTCCACTTCGACCCAGCCCGAAAACCGCGATGGATTTGCCCTTGAACATCACTTATTGACACTGAAGTAGGCAACCGTGATCGCCAGCATCGAGCACAGAAGCTGGAAAATGGCGAAGGTGAAAACAATCCGAGTCTCAGGCCAATGCGCCCAGCGCGGACTGGTTCGCTTGCGCACGATGTAGCTTTCAGACCCCTCGGTTTCGCCCGCCTTCAACTTGATCTCCTCGAAGGCGTGGTGGATAGGCGTGAATGGGAAGAGCTTCTTCTTGAAGACCTTGACCGAGAAGACTTGGAGCGGAACCGGAACGAGCTCGCAAATCATAGGGATCGACCAAATCAGTACGGGGACAACCAAACGCAAAGGCTCATACGGGCCAGAACCATCCCTGACTCGTACTGACGTGAATAGGAACCAAACTGCTCCAAGCATGGCACCAATCGGCAAGGATCCGACGTCACCCATGAACACTCTTGCTTTCGGGGCGTTCCAGTAGAGAAAAACAAGTAGCCCGCCTAGCATTCCGAAAAACGGGACGAGGGGAAAACTCGCCCTCATCCCTTGGACACTAGTAATGCCTATCAACCCAATCAACTGTCCGAGCAAGATCGTGCCAGCCAGCCCGTCCAGCCCGTCCGTAAAGTTGAAAGCATTCGCACAGAAAAGAATCCAAAAGATAGACAGCCCCAGTATCAGAGGATCCGCCCCGGCAAGAGCCATCGGGACTCCTGCGGCCAAAAGCTGCATAGCAATTTTCTGTTTCCAGCCGAGTCCTCGTTTCCCGGGCATCATTCTCGGCACGACATAGTCATCAAAGAATCCAATCAAGGCGAAAAGTGCCCCGATAAGCAGCAGCAAACCGTACATGAACGGGGCCTCTCCGAAAAGAGAAGCGATGAACATCCCTACCAGGATGATAAACCCGCCCATTGTCGGTGTTCCCTGCTTGGTCGCGTGACCTTCGAGGTGGCTAGAAACCGTCTGGCGAGACTTGGCTTTGATGAGCAGATTCAGTATCGGTTTGCTGAGAAGTGCGCTGACGACGAAGGCGATCCAGAATGCTTTGAGGTCTTCAGGGTGGATTGGGATGTTCATGCGTGGGCACCTTGCTGGAATCGCACGAGTCCCGCTGGCGAGGAGTTTTTCGGTTCCGCCGGAAGTTTGTTTTGTCGGAAAGCTAAAGCGCGGCTTGCACCTCGCACTCCAAAACTACTCGAACACTCGTTCGAGTTCGAGTGCCCTACTTCCCTTAACCAAAATCGTATCGCCTTCTCCAAAACCACTCAGTTCCCCACGAACCGCGCCGAGCGATTCAACCTTTACAAGACGATCCGAGGCCCCGCCACGGCGCAGGAATTCTTCTTGGATCAGTTCGGTTTCGTCGCCGAAGACGATTATCCGGTCGATCTTTGCCTTCGAAAGCCGTCGACCGATTGAGCGATGCGACTCCTCGCTCTCCTCGCCGAGTTCGCGCATGGTACCGATTACCGCCACTCGGCGACCGGCGCACGGGACTTCTTCGAGCGTCTGCAAAGCTCCCAAGACGGCGGGGGGATTTGAGTTGTAGTTGTCCATCACCAAGGTTGCGCCTTGGAAGCCCTTAATCTCCATCCGCAGAGGCGGAAGGACGGCGTTTGCGAGTCCGTTGCAGGCATCCGTCAAAGATGCGCCGGCTTCGGTCGCCGCCAGAATTGCTGCAGCCGCATTGTTAGCAAGGTGTCGACCAACGGTCGGCATCACGGCTTCCCATTTGGCTCCATCCAAGACCCCGCCGATCCGCGCTGAAGTCCAGTTTAGGGCCTGATATTCTGTGACTTGGCAGTCGGCGTTTCCGCCTTGTCCGAAGAGCCGAATCCGTCGATCTCCGGCAAGTGCGATCAAGTTCCCGAGATACTCGTCTTCTGAATACAGAATCGCAGTTCCATCCTCCGGAAGGGCTTCGATGAGCTCGCCTTTTGCTTTTGCAATTCCCTCACGAGATCCGACCATTTCGAGGTGCGCGTAGCCGATGTTGGTGATCACCGCGATGTTTGGAAGATTGAACGACGCGAGATGGGCGATTTGACCGAACCCGCGCATGCCCATCTCGGTAATCGCGACCTTAGTCATTGGGGTCATTTCTGGCCAAAGCAGTGGTCCGGTGAACTCGCTATTTCGGTTGCCTTGGGTTTTTAGGACTTCACCAAGTGAGGCGCAGGCGGCGGCGCAGAATTCTTTGGTCGTGGTCTTTCCCGCGCTTCCAGTGATGCCAATGACCGGTCCGGCGAACTCTTGGCGAAAAGAGCGAGCCATATTGGCGAGGGCTTCGACAACATTGGGAACCGCAATGGTAGCCCCGGCATCCAGGCGGGGCTCCCAAGAATCTTCGACCAGGGCAGCAACGGCACCCCGCGAAAATGCGTCCTCGACGTATGCGTGTCCGTCAACCCGCTCTCCCTTGATCGCAATGAAGAGATCGCCTGGTTTGACTTCACGGTTGTCTGTGGCGAACCCTGTAATTAGAGGCTCGGAATCCGCCTGGAAGGCGGGGTTACCTTGAAAGCGCAGGGCCAGATCACTTAGCGAGTAGTTCACTCAGAGCCTCCCGAGCGAGTTCGCGGTCGTCCATGTGAATCTTTTCGTGCCCAATGATCTGATAATCCTCATGTCCTTTTCCGGCGATCGCGACGGTATCGCCGCGTTTTGCGCTCTGAATCGCTCGTTTGATCGCGGCTGGCCGATCAGCAATTCGCTCATAAGTAAACCCGTCTGGTAGCCCGTTACAGACTTGATCCAGGATGGAATCTGGCTCCTCGGTGCGCGGATTGTCGCTGGTAACGATTACAACGTCTGAGTTTAGGGCAGCGGCAGCGGCCATGAGCGGACGTTTTGTAGCGTCCCGGTCTCCGCCGCAACCGAATACCGTAATCAGCCGTCCCGTCGTTACTTCCCGGGCGGCCGAAAGTAGCTTTTCTATGGCATCTGGAGTGTGGGCATAATCGACGATGACGCCGATTCCATGAGGGTTCTTGATCCCCTCAAACCGTCCGGGAACGGGGGTGACGGACGGGATGCACGCGGCAATCTCACTCACCGAATATCCGAGTGCGAGCACAGCTGAGATTGCGGAAAGAAGGTTTTCTACGTTGTACGACCCGCCAAGTTGGCTGTGGATCAGCACAGAGTCTCCTCGGAAACGGAGTTCCATCTCAATCCCGTCTACCCGAACCTCAATCGGAACTCCGACCAGATCGGTTTCGAGTCCAAAGTGAGTTCGGTAGCCAATTTTTGGCTCAGGAAGCTTCCTTGCCCACTCCGACCCGGTTTGATCGTCCAGATTGAGGCACTTGGTCAATGATTTGGTTGAAGGTAAATCCCCAAATAGCCGAAACTTTGCTCTCTCATACTCTTCCATCGAGCCATGAAAGTCGAGGTGATCTTGCGTCAGGTTTGTAAAGACCGCCACATCAAACTCAAACCCCTCAACTCGCTTTTGGGCGAGCGCGTGAGATGAGACTTCCATCACGGCCGCCTCGCACCCCGCGATCTGAGCGTCAATCAGCAGGTTGTAGGACTCAATCACAAAGGGCGTCGTGTTCGCCAACGGGCGAAGCTCGGAGCCAATTTTGAACCCGAGTGTGCCGATATAGGCACTAGGAAGACCAAGGGAATCGAGGAGTTGCTGAACGATCCATGCCGTCGTCGTCTTACCGTTCGTTCCAGTGATCCCGACCATTTTGAGGTCGCGAGTCGGGTGCCCGTAGAGGACATCGCAAAGTCGCCAGAGCGAATCCTCATAGTCTCTAAGCAGTACCGAGCAGGGCGCCAAATCGAGCCCCGTATCGGAAAAGACAACCACCCCTGTGGCCCCTGCCGCCAGAACATCCGCGATGAACTGGTAGGTGTCCGTTCGATCAGAAGGCATGGCTACGAAGAGATCACCCGGACGGATTTTGCGAGAATCCATGCTGAGTCTCGCAACGTCAGCGTCGCCTCGAAGCTCGTAGCCTTGGATCCCCGCAAGCGAAAGAAGCTCCGAAACAAGCATGGCTTACTGCTCTCGCGGGATGTTGAGGCGAGTGATGACTGACTTCGCAACATCCTTAAACACCGGACCCGCGACATCCGCCCCGTAAATCTTGCCCGCTTTCGGGTCGTCGATCATAACCAGAATCACTGCCTGGGGATTTCGTGCGGGAATCATGCCGACGAAGTTCGAGACATAACCCCGATTCTGACCCTTGGAGAACTTTTGTGCCGTACCTGTCTTGCCTCCGAGGCGATAGCCAGGAATCCGAAGGGTCGAACCGGTCCCAACGGAGGACATCACTCGCTCCATGCACTCCAGGGTGTAATCACATGACTGCTTCGAGAGAATCTGCTTGCCGCCGCGGATGGGTCGTTCGATACCATTCACACTTTTCACAAGGCGCAGAGGAACACGATTCCCATCGTTTCCGATTGCTCCGAACGCACCAGCGAGGGCAATCGGGGTGACACTCATCGCCTGACCGAATCCGAGGTTTGCAAGCTGAAGCGCCGGGTTGCCTTTGTCTCGATTGGCTCGAGACCGAATTTCGCCTTGAAGATCAAGACCCGTAGGGCTCTGAAGGCCCAGCTCCTGAATGTACTCAAAGAATCCGTCAACACCGATGGACTGCGACCAAGTCGCTGCGGCGACGTTACAGCTCTTTGCAATTGCCAAGGCGGGATCAACCGTTCCATGAGCTCGATTGCCGTGGTGCTCATCGCACCGAATTCGCGCTCTTGAGCCGATCATCAGTTGGCCGGAACAGTTCACCAGTTGTCCTTCCGAAATTGTTCCGTCGCTCACCGCTTTCGTCAAGGTGAGGATTTTGAAGGTTGAACCTGGCTCCAGAAGGTTTGTATAAGCGGGGTTCTTGCCATCAATCGGCGATAACCCCTGCTCGTTGGGATCCACGGCCGGCCACGACGCCACCGCCAGCACATCTCCGGTCTTGGGATCGGTTACGACCGCAACGCCGCTCGTCGCACGGTTTCTCTCCACAGCTCGCCGAACCGATAGCGAAGCGGCAGCTTGAATCTCACTGTCGATCGTAGTCACGACCTTCGCTCCGTCCTGTTTCACCACTTCCGGGGATTCGGAGCGCATTGGCAAAAACTCCCCGTTCTTATCTTGCAAGCCGGTCTGCTTGCCGTCGCGGCCGCCAAGAATGTTATTCAAAGAGGCTTCCAACCCGAAGCGCTGAACATTTTCACCTTCCTTGCCGCTGACGTGCTGCCGACCGACAAGGCCACTGGCCAACGCGCTAAGTGGATAGTTTCTGGCAGCAAGCTCGGTCAGAGTGATTCCAGCTGCGTCGAAGTCCTTTTTGACTTGTGCGACCTTCGACATTTGGAACTCGCTAAGCGTAATCGACCAGTCGCGTCCACCTTTCTGTTGATCTGCGAATTCGTGGGCGGGGATTCCGGATGCTTCCGAGAGGGCAATTGCGAAGCCAGGGGTATGAGGCACCTTCCCAAGGTCAACCTGGAGTCGCCACTGTTTCCAGTCTTGGGCCAGAGGCTTCCCGTCCGCCGTTTGGATCGTCCCTCGTTTCGCACGTGTTGTCTTCGTGACTTCGTATTTGCGAACGTCATTTGCCAGGTCTATCGTCTTCTGCTTCTCGAAAACTTGAAGTTTGACCTGCGACAGCGCAGTTCCCCCGAATAGGATCAGCATCCCGACGGGGGCGATATTGACTTTTTTCTTAGCGGCTCGCGACATAGGTCTTCTTCAAATCGAGTTGAGACCAGCCTCGTGATCGCGCCCAGTCCATCACGTTTTTCATCGATCCATCAACCGCGCTGGCGGTTCGATGCTCAAGCTCGCTCTCTCGCACCTGAGTAAGGACGGGTGAGAGCGCCTTGACGGATGCTCTTTGTGACTCCATCATCACGTGACCCGAGATCGCTCCAATGACGTAGGTGGCGACGAAGACCAAACCGAATACCCATGAACCTTGAACAGTCATGTTAAGAATCCGGTTCTGCGTTCTTGCCGAGACCTGTACTTTCGACTTTGCGATAGATTTTGCTCGTGGGCTAACTTCCTGTCGGCCCCTTGCGATTGTTGTTGCACTCATGATTTCACTTCCCTGCGAATCACTCGGAGCTTGGCGGACCTACTCCGGGCGTTACGACCAATTTCTGCCTCGGATGGAATCCTTGGCTTTTTGTCCACTAGGACAAAACCTTCTTGCGCGAGCTCCTGATAGGCTCGCTTGACGATGCGACCTTCGCCACTGTGGTAGCTCAAGATCGCTAGATTTCCGTTTTCGGCAAGCATCGAAGCCGCGTCCAAAATAGCTTCGCGCAGCCCGTCGAACTCGGCATTTGTCAGAATCCTGATCGCCTGAAAAGTTCTCGTCGCCGGGTGAATCCGCTTTTCTCTGGCGTTCACTGGGATGGCGGCCAGCACACACTCAATCAGGTCGTTTGTCGTGCGGAGTGGCTGCTCTTTCCTTCTCAGCAAAATTTTCTGCGCGATTCGGTGCGCCCACTTCTCATCCCCAAAGTCTTCCAAGGCATCTTGGATAGCTTGCGGCGACATCCGGTTGAGTAGCGCCGCAGCCGGCTCGCCTTTGGAGCGATCCATTCTCATGTCAAGCGGACCATCTTCCTTAAAAGTGATCCCTCTCGCAGGATCTTCGATCTGCGCAGAGTTCAAACCGAGATCAAGAAGGATTCCGTTTGGCCGAATTCCGTATTCGATCAACACTTCCTTCATGTCCCGAAAATCTGAGTGAACCAGGTGAACAGTGACCCCTTCTGGCTTGCCTACCCGCTGCTTCGCAATCGCGAGCATCGACTCATCCCAATCCAGACCGACCAAGATTCCGCCAGGGCGGATCGCATCGATAAATCGCATCGAGTGACCAGCGAGCCCAAGTGTTCCGTCGACCACGACATCGCCCGATTTGAGCGCGAGGGCAGCAAGAATCTCGTCGACCATCACGGGATCGTGAGCATAGGTGGCGGTCATCGCGTCACCCCGCTCTTGAGATCACGAATTGTCCGCTCCTCGTCGTAAGCGTCTTTTCTGAGCGAGTTCAGTTCAGCAGCCTCTTCGGCCCGGAACTTTGAAGGAGACTTCTGCCAAAGCTCGTAGTCGCTAGGCGACATGATCAAGAACTCTTCGCCGTTCGCGATCATCACGCACTTCCCGACGATTCCGCTCCATGAGCGAAAGTCAGCAGGGATCAGCAATCGACCAGCAGCGTCAACTTTTGCATCTCTCGCGTTCGACAAAAACGCCATTCGATACTTGGAAGCAGAGCGATTCCCTCGCGAGAAAGTCTGGCGAATGTCCGCCTCTTCCTCTTCAAATACTTCCTTGGTATAGACCCGGATGAACTTTTGGATATCTTGAACCAGCTTCACTTCGCCAGTGAATGCTTCCTTGAGTTCCTTCGTGAGGAGAACTCGACCTTTGGTGTCGACACTGCAGGGTTCGTTAAGGTTGATTGATGAGCGCAAGGGCGCAGGTTTTTTGCTCATCGTGTCTCCCTTCACATCGAGTTTCTTGGGGATAAGGAAGAGCCGCTCTGCATCCATGCATCGCGGCTCTAATTCTTCAGATTGGCACCCCAGCCTTTCCTGCCCCTGCGCCATTCCTTGGCTTCGGTGTGAATAGTATAGACACTACCTCTCCACTTTGCAACCACTTTTAACCACATTTTTTTAAAAGTTTTCCACACGTTATCCAATAAGTCGAAATGAGGGTATTTGTCTACTCTTAAATAGGAAGTTTAAGTAGACATATGTGCATCTTAATTGAAATCTTCTTTCAAAACCGCTGTCCTTAGAAACGACGATGGGCACCATTGTGAGTTCAATGATGCCGCATTTTGAGTTCTGATTTCGTATGGGTGGGAGAATTTCCCAAAAACACTCTCTAGACGAGGTGTTTTCGCTCTCGGAGGTGTTGATTGACCAAAATCGCGACGGACCAAACTCCAGCCGAGATGATGGCTAATGTTGCAAGGAGGGTCACAATCGTAGGCATATCAAGCTCCACTCTGGTCATTCCTTTGGGTCACGCCGGGGAACCTGGTAGCTTCCCCAGAAATCCGCCACAATAGAGATGTGAAGTCATTGCTACTCGACTGTCTTGCCGATCGCGTTCTCGTCTATGACGGAGCGATGGGTACGCAGTTGCAAGCAGCCGGGCTGTCGCCCGACGATTTCGTCCTGAATCCAGCCTTGTTGGGCACGAGTTCTGAGACAATAAAGGCGGTCGCCGCTCGACTCAACGGAGCTTCTCTCGACGGATGCAATGAGCTCCTCAACCTCACCCGGCCCGAAGTTGTTGCCGGCGTTCATGCCTCGTACTTAGAAGCCGGTGCTGACCTTATCGAGACCAACGCTTTCGGCACCATCAGTTACGTGTTAGGTGAGTACGACATTTCAGAACTGGTCTACGACCTCGCACTAGCCTCAGCAAGAATCGCACGCGAGCAAGCCGACCTCTTTTCAACTTCGGCAAAACCACGTTTCGTCGTCGGCGGTATTGGACCTGGTACGAGGCTTGTCTCGCTCGGCCAAGCATCGTTCCAGGATGTTGAGACCAGCTTCTTCGACGGCTTCCGAGGGATGATCGAGGGGGGAGCCGACGCTTTACTTGTCGAGACCACGCAAGACCTCTTGATGGTCAAAGCTTCAATCGTTGCTGCCGAGCGAGCGCTTGCGGCCTGCGAAAAGCGACTACCCGTCTTTGTTCAGGTCACCATGGAGCAGACCGGAACCATGCTCCTTGGGTCAGAAATCGGGGCTGCGCTTAACATGATCGAAGCATTCTCCTCAGTGACCGCCTTTGGGCTCAACTGTGCGACCGGCCCCGTCGAAATGACGCCCCACGTTCGGTTCCTTGGCCAAAACTCAACACGGCCGATTGCCGTTCAGCCCAACGCGGGACTACCAATCATGGAGAAAGGGCAAGCGGTTTACAAACTATCACCTGAGGAGCTCGGTCAACACCATCTGGAGTTCGTTGAGAAACATGGCGTCGCTCTTTGCGGCGGATGTTGCGGAACCACTCCAGCGCACATCAAAGCGATTGCGGAAGCGGTTGGTGGTCACAAACACACTGCGGATGCCCATTGGATTAAGGTTCGGAGCAGTTATCCGGGATTCGACTTCTCGACGCCAGACCCCAAACTTCCGACAGCTAACTCGCTCGTCGGGATTTCTTCGCTCTACCAGTTCCAACCTTACGATCAAGACACGAGTTTCTTGATCATTGGTGAGAAGACGAATGCGAACGGCTCGAAGGCTTTTCGAGAAATGCTGGCCGCCGAGAACTGGGAAGGTCTGACGGAGCTCGCTAGGGAACTTGAGGGCGAAGGTTCGCACGTTCTCGATGTGTGTACTGCCTACGTCGGGCGTAACGAGGAGCGCGACATGCGAACGTTGTTGAGCTATTACAACCGACATATCCAAGTTCCTTTGATGATCGACTCGACTGAAGTGAACGTGATTGAAGCAGCTCTTCAGACCGTCGCCGGGAAGCCGATTGTCAACTCGATCAACTTTGAGGACGGTGAGGAACGAACCAGGAAGGTGCTTGGACTTTGCCGCAAGTATGGCGCCGCGGTGGTTGGGTTAACCATCGACGAGAAAGGAATGGCAAAGTCGGCAGAGGACAAGTTTGCGGTAGCCGAGCGGCTAATCGCTAGGACTCGAGAGTTTGGACTGCCGGACCACGACCTCTTTATCGACACCCTAACGTTTACTTTGGGTTCGGGAGACGAAGAGTTCCGCGCCTCGGCGATGGCAACCATCGATGCGATCGCGATGTTGAAAGAGCACTATCCCGAAGTCAACACCGTCCTCGGAGTCAGCAACGTCAGCTTTGGTCTCAAGCCGGCACTGCGCCAGGTCCTGAACAGCACATTCCTCCACTTCGCCCGCGAAGCTGGCTTGACGTCGGCGATCGTCCATGCGAGCAAGATTCTGCCGGAGAACAAGATTGAGACAGACGTTTGGAAACTGGCTAGCGATCTCGTTTACGATCGTCGGGTGTTTGCCTAGGAACAAAAGACTCTCAACTACAGCTTGGGTCGGAGAGGGATATTTATCCACACGATAGACTGCCTCTCTTCGAACACCAGGCGCAAAAATCGGATCTCCTCAAGACCTTGTAGATCTAGAGCCATTAGAGCTCCATCCGGTCGCATCCAGCGGCCTTGGACATCACCATTTTTTTCAGTGCATGCTTCAAGCATTCCTGAGCCACTCATGCTCGGAGAAACTTCAAAGTACATTCTTCTCCACGGCACTGCAGGCACGCTTTTCGGAGCATCAACACGCTTGATCGTGTACTTTCCCACTTTGTTCTCGCGCCCAAGAGTAGTTTCAAACCATTCCGATTTTTGCCCCGTTTTCTTTGATACAGTAGTCACAAAAGGCATAGCAATTACCTGAGGATCAATCGAAAGCGCAGACACATTTAAGTCTCCTCCCCAAATCATCTCGTGTTTGTTCCAGTCCAACCCAATCTCTTGAATGGACTCTGACCATGAGGTGACAAACGAGTCCTTTTTGAGCACGAGGATTCGATTCAGCTTCTTGGCTTTCACCCGTGCGTTGTTTGGATCTGCCAATATCTTTCGGATCCGGTCCGTCAAGTTACTGTCTAGACGTCCACTCGCTTCCCAACACGAAGCTTCTTCGGTGATATCGCAAGCTCCGACAACCTTCATCCAAGCAGACTTCTGGTCTGCATTGTTTGAAAGATCAATGCGAAGATCTGATTTGGGAAGCTGAACCGTGTAAATCTCCTCCCACTTCTTCGCAGGTGGAGCTATAACTGGCTTGATTGGAGCTTCGCCCAGCGGGGTGCTGTTTGTCACCACTGCCGGTGGAACTACAGACTTCACGCGAATCTTGTAGTGATACTTCGCGTCTTTCGACGAGACGACAGAAGGCTGTTCAACTGTAGCAACAACGGCAGTATCGGACTCAATGTCAAACGCTATATTGCTTGGAGGTTGAGGGACTGAACTGCGGTTGTCAGAGCATCCAAACCCTGGTCCACATAACAGAATTGAATACACGAGGTACTTTCGCTCCATTTCTCCATTCTACACGAGCCTCAACTATCGGGTCTCAAGTCAACAGTTGGCTCTTTGGACGCAGAGCTAGCTTCATGGTTGAACGACATCCACCGGGTCCGTCAACAAGTTCACCCGGTAAACTCTTAGATACATTTATGAAGGTGTTAGTCCCCATCAAGCGCGTTGTGGACCCGTACGCAAAGGTGCGTCCCCTTGCCGATGGCAGCGGAGTCGATACAACGGGTGCTAAGTTCGAGATCAATCCTTTTGACGAGATTGCGGTTGAGGAGGCCGTTCGGCAGAAAGAGAAAGGCGCGGTGACGGAGATTGTGGTGGTTTCCATCGGAACCTCGGCGTCCGAAGAGCAGCTCCGAAAGGCGCTCGCGATTGGCGCGGATCGAGCGATTTTGGTCGAAACCGACGCAGTTCTGGATTCTCCGGGGATCGCTTCCCTTCTCAAGGAAGTCGTGGAGGCGGAGCAACCACAACTCGTCATGATGGGCAAGCAAGCAACGGATGATGATAACAACCAGGCCGGACAGATGCTCGCAGCGAAGCTAGGTTGGGGACAGGCGACCTTCGCGGCCAAAGTTGAGCTAGGCGCAAACGCGACAGTCACCAGAGAGACCGACACCGGGGAGCAAACTCTCCAACTTGCTTACCCATGCCTGATCACCACTGATCTGCGGCTCAACGAGCCGAGGTACGTCGCACTTCCGGGAATCATCAAGGCGCGGTCCAAGCCTCTCGAGAAGCGAGCGCCAGGATCCGTTCCAAGCTTAAAGACAAAAACGATTGGAGTTGAACTTCCTGCGGCAAGACCGCCCGGACGAAAGGTCGACTCCGTTGAAGAGCTCGCTTCGGCCATCAAAGAGCGAGGTGGACTCTAAATGAAACTACTTCTAATCGCCTTTTCGGAGTCAGACGCCGCCCAAAGCGGCGGGTTCGTACATGCACTTGGACTCGAAGCTGACACCATTCTGGTGACTAGCCAACCCGCCGACTCATTCGCGGCGTCGCTTGCGGAGAAGGCGAAGGGGTACACCCACATCGCCGCAGTTTCGTCCATGCAAAGCAAGGACGCGCTGGCTTATCTCGCCGGACTGCTCGACTGCGCGATGGTGACCGACGTGATCGGCATTCACTCGCCAGCAAGCTTTAAGCGACCGATTTTTGCGGGTTCAATGATCGCAACTGTTGAGACAGAGGGACAAGTCGTCATCACGTTCCGGCCCAGCGGATTTGAAAAGCTCGGAGGACCTAGCGCGGCCGCGTTCGACGCAACAAGCGCGAGCAAAGCGACTGTTCTGAACGAGGCCAAGCGCGGAACCGGCCGACCTGACCTTAGCTCCGCCAAAATCGTCGTTTCGGGAGGGCGTCCTCTGAAGACTGCCGAGCAATTCGAAGCCGTTATCGGCGGCTTTGCCGACGCTCTCGGAGCCTCGGTAGGTGCGACTCGTGCGGCCGTAGACAGCGGAATCGCACCCAATGAACTCCAGGTCGGTCAGACCGGAAAGGTCGTCGCTCCAGACCTCTACATTGCCGCCGGAATCAGCGGGTCGACTCAGCACATGGCAGGAATCAAGGACTCCAAGCTGATCGTCGCGATCAACACGGACGCCAATGCCCCGATCTTCGAAGCCGCCGACCTCGGGTTGGTCGGGGATCTTTATCAAGTGCTTCCGGAACTTCAAAACCTGCTGAAGCAGTAACCGTCAAAACTAAGCATGAAAGCAATTCTTCTCGCCGCCACACTATTCGCCACAACCCTTGGACATGCGCAAAGTGAAACGATGATCGAAATCAATGGCGAGAAGGTCTCCCGCTCTGAGTATGTTCGCCGGATGGAGTACCTCCCGGGAATTGGGAAAGCCACACGGGACGGGAACTTTGTCGAGGTCTTCCCTGGTCTCGCTGCCGTTGACTTCATCATCAATGAGCGACTGACCTTGCAGCTCGCCAAAGAGCGAGGTGTGGAACCGACGCCTGCCGAAGTGGATGCAGAGCTGGCGATGATCCAACGCCGCGAGCCTGGGCTTCTGGAGAGATTCATGAGTACGGGTCGAACCAAAGACGAGTACCGCGCAGTTGTCAAGTTCAATCTTGCCCAGTTCAGACTTCAAACTGAAGGCGTTCTTGTTACCGACACTGAGGTGAAGAACCTGTACGATTTGGCAAAAGACGTCCGATTCACCCGGCCCCCAATGGTTCGGCTGCGGGTGATTGCAGTGAATACGGAGGCAGAATCGAAGGAAGTTGACGCTGAGTTGAAGGCAGGAAAGACCTTTGCCGCAACCGCAACTTTGTTTAGCAAAGATGTTTCGAGCCGGGCAGGTGGAATGTACGGCGATATTCCGCTGGAGCAGCTCAGCGCAAACGTCAAGGACGCGGTCACCAAGCTGAAAAAGGGTGATATGACCGCTTGGCTCAAAAGTAGCGACACGCTTCTCGCGAAGTTCTTTGTGGAGGAAGTGTTTGCCCGCACCACCCGGCCGCTCGATGCGGATTTGAAGGAAGACCTTCGGCGAGAACTCCTCGTTCGCAAGGGGACTGGTAAGAACGACGTTTCCAAGCTTTTGAAAGAAGCTCGCCAAAAAGCAGACATCAAGATTGCTTCGCCTGAGTTCGAAAAAGCTTACAAGGATTCAATTCTTGATAAGAAACCTGGCTAGTGACTCGAAGGGCTAAACTGGTTGCCGATGCTCGTCCTTGATTGGCCTACTTCTGAACCGATTCCGTACGGCGCTTTCGGCGTAGGAATTGCAGAGTTACCGGAGTATCCAGGCTCGGATCACATCTCTAAAGACGCTATCATCTTTGTCCCGGCGAATCAGCCGTTCGTAAAGCTCAGCATCATCATGGACCTGCTTCTTGGTCCACACGGATGCCCCTGGGACCGCGAGCAGACCCACTCAACTCTTAAGAATTATCTCCTCGAAGAAGCCTACGAGACGATCGAAGCTATCGATCAGAACGACCCGGAAGCGCTCGCCGAGGAGCTAGGAGACCTGATTCTCCAGCCGGTTTTCCATATGCGTCTAGCCGAGCGAGCTGGCTCGTTCAGGTTCGATGAACCCCTCAAACGCATCAGCGACAAGCTGATCCGCCGTCACCCCCATGTCTTCGGAGAAACTCTGGTGGCCGACTCTGATGAGGTTCTGAAGAACTGGGACAAGATCAAACAAACCGAGAAATCTCAGTCCATTCTTGCTGGAGTCCCCCAAGCGCTACCAGCGTTAGCCCGAGCTCACGAAGTGAGCAAACGAGCTGCTCGTGCCGGGTTTGAATGGCCCGATTTTGAAGGTGTTCTCGAAAAAGTCCACGAAGAAGTCGCCGAACTCAAAGAAGCAGTGACGAGTGGCAACAATGAGGATATCCGTGACGAGATCGGAGACTTGCTCTTCACGATTGTGAATATCGCTCGATGGCAGAAAGTCGACGCCGAAGATGCCCTGCGCGTCATGCTGAACCGCTTCCAGTCCCGATTCCAGTCGATGGAAGAAGCGTCTTCAAAGCCCCTTCAGGACTTATCCGCGCAGGAGTGGGACGACCTTTGGAACCAGGCTAAAGAAAGCCAGAAACAAGCCGACTTATACCCTTGAGGACCGTATTTTTACGGGGTCAAACCGCTTGAGTTTTCGCATCAATCACAACACCAACGCCCTTGGAGTCCAGGGACAACTCGATAAGGTCAACCAGAAACTAACCAACTCGACCAGCCGCCTGAGCTCGGGACTCCGGATCAATCGCGTCGCCGATGACCCAGGCGTAGCAATCAGCGCGGACAACATACGCACCAAGCTCAAAGCCCTCGAAAACGTCAACCAGAACGCCCAGGACGCGATCAATATGTCCAAGTCGGTCGACGCAGCTCTTGGCGAAGTTAGCCGACTGCTCAACCAAGGCCGCTCGATTGCGGTTCAGGCTGGCAACACTGCGGCTCTCAGCACCACTCAGCTTCAAGCGCTTAACGACGAAATCACCGCGATCATTGGAAGCATCGACCGGGTCGCGACGGGAACTAAATGGGGTTCCAAGAATATCCTGGATGGCACCGCTAGTGCCGATGTCGCGATCACGAGAGCGACTGCGACAACTGGAATCAACTTGCAGGGCAGACTTGCCAGCGTTCCCCTTGCTGCCGGGCTCATCACGCTGACGCAGACAGTCGTGGCGTACAACGAACGGATTGACAACGACGTGACTTATGCCTCGCCGAATTCACCGGTTCCTGGTGGAGCGATTAGCATCAACGGTGTCTCTTTCAGCGTCGATCCGGCCTCTGATACGATTCAGTCGGTTGTGGATCGCCTCAACGCAGCCGCGAGCCAGACCGGAGTTCAGGCAACGTTGGCCGGACCTGGTGGAGCACAATATGTCCGGCTAGACTCGATCCAACCCGGCTCTAGATTCCCGGTCAACCTCCTCGATTCGTCAGGCATCCTGAACACAGTTCCAAGCCCCGCTAAGACCGTCGTGGGGGCAGATGCGGTTGCGACTGCCCGGATTCCGGTGGAAGGCACCCCTGGGTATCAAGACGTTGAGTTTAAAGGCGGACGCCTTCAAGGACAAAGTGGCCTTTACTTGACGGATTCCGAAGGTAACTCGATCATGATGGGTGTCGAAAACGGGACAGCGGCTCTTCTTGGCGGAGTCTCGATTGCTCAAATTTCGCTTGGAAATCAGACGAGATTCCAAGTGGGAACTGACGCTGGAGACATGCTGGGAATGGTTCTCGGAGACACCAGAGCAAGCAAGCTCGCAGCCAGCACCATCGTCGGCAAGTCGCTCTCCTCAATCGACATCACATCGTCAGGAGGTCCGCAAGAAGCGATGCAACTCTTCGATGCCGCCATGAGCGAGGTTAACTCGCTTCGAGGGCGCATCGGCGCGTTTCAGACGCACACCTTGGAATCACGAAGCCGTTCATTGGCAGTGTTGAACGAGACATTGAGTTCGGCGCAGAGCGACTTGATTGACACTGACGTGGCCACGGAGATGACTGAGTTCACGAAGAACCAGCTCATCCAGCAAACCGGAATCGCAATTCTGAGTCAGGCGAATCAGATGCCTCAGCAGATTCTTAGATTGCTGGAGTAATCTGCACCCAGATTCCAATGCTCAGTTGTCTCGTCATCGGTTCACTTCTCCTCGTAGATCAACAAATTTGGAAACCCTCTGAACACCTTGGGAAATCGCCAAGGCAAGTCGTTACTTTAGGGGTGGAAAGGTGGCTAGAATTGAGGGCAGAAAAGCGAGGAAACCTGCACTTTGGGGAAGAAATTGATGAGTATGCTTGGGCTCTCCGGCTCGACAATCATCAGATACTGAAGACTTTCTCGAAAGACCGCAAAGTTTGGATTGAAAAAGGGGAAAAACTAGCCCACGACTTAGCTTCCGAATGCAATTCGATCGGTCCGTTGCTTTTTTCTGGGACACGGTGGAGGACCGAAGTTTATTCTAATCACTACCACGCCGATCTCGCGGTTCGCCGGTGGATTAGTCAACGGCCTCCGATGAGTGAATTGGTCAAATCTCCCAGCACCACTTTTGAACGAACCGCTAAAGAGGCCAAGACCATGTCGGCTGACGAGTTCACAACCTCGAACCCAAAGGAGGTAGCTGAAGCCAGAAAGGGCCTCATCAAGGCCCATCAGTGGCTTGTCAAACACACTAAAACAGGTTCTAAGATGGACGCACAGGTAACGGCGATCTTTTTGAACTCACTTGGAATTTTTGGGGAATGAATCATCCCGGCACTGTTCATCACTTCTGCGACATAATCTAGCTTCAACAATATGGCGAGAGGAGTTGGTAAGGGGTTGAGTCAGATGGTGTCAGGGGGCGATGATGTTCGCGTGACGGACCTGCTCGTCAGCCAAATCGTTCCAAACCAACGACAGCCGAGGCGATACTTCGACGAGGACGCGCTCGAAGAGCTCGCAGATTCGATCCGAGTGCACGGCGTACTCCAACCCATTTTGGTCCGGCCCCTCGGCAAAGACAAGTACGAGCTGATCGCTGGTGAGCGTCGGTGGCGTGCGTCCCAGCTCGCTGGGCTCAAGCAAGTTCCGGCGTTTATCAAGTCGGCGGCCGGGCAGGAGTCGCTAGAACTTGCGATTATCGAAAACGTCCAACGTGAAGACATTTCGGCGTTTGAGTCCGCTCTGGCTTACCGCGCGCTCAGCGACGAGTTTGGCCTGAATCAGGAAGAAATCGCGATTCGAGTTGGAAAGACTCGCTCGTCGATCAGCAACACTCTTCGCCTTCTCAAACTCCCCGAGGAGATTCTTCAAGGCCTCCAGGAAGCCGTCATCACCGAAGGGCACGCGCGGGCGCTTCTCGCCTTACCAACCGCAGAGAAACAGCTTGCAGTGTACGAGCTGATCCTCGTCAAAGGACTTAGCGTAAGGGATGTTGAGAGGCTGTGCAAGCAACCTGACGATGCTCCCAAGCCACCCAAAAAGGCGGAACAGAAGGACACGTATACGAAGCAGCTTGAATCTGCTCTGAGCGAGCGCACCGCGCTGCCGACCAAACTCAGCCGCGACGGTGACAAAGGCAAACTCACTATTGAGTTCTTCTCGGACGATGATCTCCAGCGCATCCTCGACCTCCTCGGAATTCAGCTTTGACCTGGCAAGTTGAACCCATGGAGCAACGGCACCTGGACGGAGTCGTGGAACTTCAAGCAAGTTGCTTTCCTCCCCCTTTTGATCCGGACCTGCTGTGGAAACGGGAGCATGTGGAACGACACCTTGAGCTTTTCCCACAAGGGCAGTTCGTGGCGACGTCCCAGGGGAAGGTCATTGCGAGTTGCAGTAACACGCTAATATCAGAGCAGAACTGGCTGGCCCATCGATCCTGGGATGAAACCGTGGGAGGCTACTTTCTTTCCAGTTTCGATCGAAGCGGGAACACCCTTTACGGCCTTGATATCTCGGTCCACCCAGATTTCCGCCGCCAGGGGGTTGCTCGTGGGCTTTACAAAGCTCGTTTTGACTTGGTCAGAGGTCCTATTTTGCGATATGGCACCGCCTGCCGCTTGCCCGATTTCAGCCATAATCACTTCCCTACTCCCGAACACTTCGCGATGGCCGTTGTGGCTGGAGAGGCACAGGACCGGACGCTCACTCCGCTTCTGAAGATAGGCATGACAATGACTGATGTGCTCACAAACTACATGGATGATCCTGAATCTGGCAACGCGGCTGCCCTTCTGGAGTGGCGACCTTGACCGTTCGCGCAGCTGTCGCCAATTGGAAAATCCAGCCGTTGCGGAGTGACTCAGCGTTTTGGAATCACGGCCAGCAGTTCCTGATCGAGGCCGACGACCGCAATGCCCAACTAGTTGTCCTTCCCGAGATGTTCTGCCTCGAGTTGCTGCAGCTAGCTCCCCAGGTACGCGCCGAGGACGCGCCGAAGTATCTCATCCAATATGCCGATGCCATCGAAGACTGGCTCAGCCGGATGTCCCAAAACTCGGGAATGGTGATTGTGGGCGGTTCCCACTTGCGCGAGCTGGATGGTGAGGTCCTCAATATCAGCGCGATCGCTTATCCCGACGGCTCACTCTTTTTTCAGCAAAAGAACAAACTGACGGTTTACGAGCGAAGCGACTGGAGAATCTCGGGTGGAACCGGTTTGCAACCACTTCCCGGGAATCTGGGAGTCAGTGTCTGTTACGACTCCGAGTTCCCGGAGGGACCGCGCAAGTTAGCCGAAGACGGCATGCTGATCCACGCCGTGCCTGCTTGGACGGAGACTCGGCGAGGCTTTCAAAGGGTCCGCTGGTCTTGCCAAGCGCGCGCGGTTGAGAACCAAGTGTTCGTTTTACACTCCTCGCTTGTCGGCGACATCGGACGAGAACCCATTCCGGAAAGCTACGGATCAAGCGCGATCATCGCGCCGAGCATGGCACCGTTCCCGATGGAAGCCGTTCTCGCAGAAACTCCCTTGAACGAAGACGCCTTGGTCGTCGAAAACCTCGATATTGACGCACTTTTTGCCAGCCGGAACGAAGGCGAGGTCACGAACTGGAAAGATCGTGACCCCGCTTGTTGGGTTCTGGGCGAACGACCGAAGGGTCGCGCACCCTGGCAGTAACTCCCTAGAATGCGGGGCTTCAGCGCCGCTCCTACCTCCGGGATTTAGTACAGAGAAGAGTCTCTTCGATTCAACGGCGGTGACAGCCACCTCACTAGAGCGGTGCTACAGCACACCGAATCTATACTCGAAATCAGTGTGTAACGATCCGCGGAAGGCTCTTAGCCTCTTCAACCCACTTTTCGACTTCCGATTCTGATGGAACTCGGTTTGCAAGATTCTTTTCGGCGTTTACTTCGGCCATCTTTGCGGCGAGGTTGGTCGCATTTCGCTGAGCAAGCTCAGGAACGGTATCAACTCCCGAAGCTTCGAGTAGCTCTGAGAACTGACCTGCAACACCCTTGATGCGGAACAAGTCTGCGTGATTGACCCAGGTGAGAATCTTCCCGCCATCAATTCCGGTCTTCTCTTCAATCGCTTTTCGACCTGCAGCCGATGCGCCCTGCTCAAGAAGAGCCTCAACGGTCTTAATGCCAGCAGCTTCGAGCTTCTCGCCGAATGCCGGGCCGATGCCTTCGATATCTTGAATGTTAGCCATGCGTTCCTAGTTTGTGGGCGGCATTCGCCGCACTTCACAAACATTCTAACCCCAAAACAGGCCGGGTGCAAGGGAGAGACTAGGACTTCGTGTAGCTGATTAGCGTAACCTTGACTTTTGCCCCATTTCCTGCGGGTTCGGCAATCACGATGACGCTGCCATTGGCCTTGGTCATGCCCATGCTGGTTCCAACCCCTTTGGCGTCGGTCTTACCGTCTCCAAGTTCCTTTTTGTAGAACTCGGTGACCTTCTTTGAATCATCTTTGGTGGTGAACTGCACAACAAATTTTGTTCCTCCGTCGCCACGCTTGAACACCTCGGCACTGGTTTCAGCGGCGCTAGGGTAGGTACGGAGTTGATGATTCGTTTCGAGGTCGGCCAGAGAAGTCTTGGAGTCGAGTTTTACTTCTTCCGGGCGATCCACCGTGGAGCTGAGCTCCGGGGGCTGGTTCATCGCCACTGCCTTCGGTTCCTCTTTTGAGCAACCTATGAGAGTGATCAAGACAACGAGAACGGCGAATCTTTGCAGCACTCTATAAGTTTGTCATACCTCTCAATCGATTGTCTGGTGAGCGGGTTTGGTAACCTCTCTGAGTGGGAAACGGGTTATTGAGTTTAGGCGCGCTGATGGAGCAAGAGATTCGAGAGCAGCCTGCTCTTCTATCAGAAAATTCCGAATCGTATCTGTCTCAATTCAAAACCATTTTTTCTGATTCAGCCCCTTATGACATGGTGTTGCTGGCGGCTCGCGGATCGTCTGACAACGCCGCACTCTACGCACGGTATCTCATCGAAATTCATCTTGGAATTCCGGTGTCGCTCGCCGCTCCATCGGTCATTACTCGCTACAATTCCCAACTTCGATTTCCTGGGCGAACGCTTGCCATTGGGATCAGTCAAAGCGGAGCAGCACCGGATGTTGCTGAGTTTCTTGCCTACATGAACGAGCAAGGCCATACGACTTTGGGAATCACCAACACGGCAGATTCTCGGCTGACTAGAACTGCGTCGTCTTCGGTTCTTTTGTCGGTAGCCAAGGAGAACTCGGTTGCAGCAACAAAGACCTACTCGGCAACGCTGTGCGCTCTGTACCAAATGGTCCGGGCTTTGGGTGGGACTCTGGGCGAGCTTCCGATACCTGACGATACTTGGCTGGAGAAATGTCACGACGACGCTCTTATAGCCAGCGGCCCCGTCAACCGTTGCAACCCGGTCTTCGCGCTAGCGCGTGGCTATGGTTTCTGCACGGCGCTGGAGACGGCCCTAAAGCTGATGGAGTGTGCCCTTGTTGCCTGCAAAGCCTACTCTGCCGCCGACTTCGAGCACGGCCCGAAGGCCCTCGCTGGTCATGGCTCCACCGCGATCAGCTACTTTGGCTCAATGCCTGGACTTAGAGATCAAGGCTGCGAGATTATTGAAGTCGATGCGCCCGATGTCCCAGCCCCAGCGGCACCTATTTGGGACATCATTTTCGGCCAGTGGTTGGCATTGCATGTGGCTCGCTCGCGTGGGCTCAATCCGGATCAGGCACGCCACCTGAATAAGGTCACTGAAACTCTTTGAGGGCTATTCGCTGTTGGCTATTGGCTATTGGCTATTGGCTATTCGCTGTTCGCTGTTCGCAATTCGGTCAGTTTGGCTTCGCGTTTAGCTTTTGAATGAACCTGTACAGCATTTTCGAGACTCGATCCAGCAGTTCGTCTGCTTTCTCTGTTTCTGAAACCATTCCCAAGTACCGGGCAATCTCTAATAGGCTTTGACACTCTCGAGTGGAGCCTTGGGCGATTTTGAGGAATCTGGCAAAGTCAGGGTCTGATCCGCGCCCGTGGCCCTCGGCGATGTTCGATGAGATCGAGACTGCCGCCCGAGTTAGCTGAGAGCGGATGCCAAATTTCTCGGTTTCCGGAAGCTCAGCGGCAACAAGATAAATCTCCCCGGCGGCATCCCTTGCCACCTTCCAAATCTCCAACTCTCGAAAATCAGCCGTACTTCACCTCATAAAACGAACAACGAACGACGAATAGCGAAAAGCCAACAGCCCTACTCCGACAACTTTTCCCAAAGATATTTGGCAACCGTCGACATGACATGCGGTCGCGAGGTGTCCTTTGAGATCGAGTGGTCGTCTCGGGGATAGGTCATGAGGTCGAAGTGTGAGCCGGCATCGATGAGCTTTTGCTGGAGCCGAGCGGTGTCTTGGTACAGCACGTTGTCATCCAACATTCCGTGAACCAAGAGCAGGTTATCTTTGAGCCCGTTCTGCGCGTTGTACACCGGCGAGGTTTTCTCAAAGATCTTGTCTTTATCATCCTTCACTAGGCCGAGTCGGCGGCGCGTGTACCACTCGTTGTAGCTCTTCCAGTCGGTCACCGACGCCACTGCAACTCCGGTGTGGAATTCACCAGGCTTGGTCAGCAGGGTCATACAGGTGAGGAAGCCACCGTAGCTCCAGCCCCAGATTCCAACCCGATCTGGCTTGACGTAGCCGGTGGAAACGAGGAACTTCTTGGCGTCAACCGCTTCTTCCACGTCGATGATTCCCATTTTCTTGTAGTAACCACCATTGAAGTCGCCGTCGTAGCCCCAACTCGAACGGAAATCGACACAGAGCACGACGAAGTCCATGTTCATCGCCATGTAATTCTCCATCCACCCGCCCCAGCCACTTTTGGCGCTGTCTGCATAGATGTTGCTGAGCACTGCCGGATGCTTCTTGGTCAGATCCAGTCCTGGACGAGTAAACATCACCCCTCGAATCATGCGACCATCGGAAGTTGGGAAGGTCACCTCTTTGGTATCTGCCCACTGAATCTTCTTGAACTCAGAGAGCTGTGAGACGGTGATTCGCTTCTGAACTGGCTCAACTGCGTACAGTTCGTTGTTGAGGTTCCGCGCCGAAGCCATCGTCGCAATCCTCTTTCCGTCCTCACTTACGAATGGAAGCTCGGCCCAGTTGAAGCCCTTTTGGGTGGATTGTCCACCAGGAATCACGACGTGCTCTTTGCGCTTTCCGTCCGGTTCCTGAACGACAATCTCTGTGGTCAGCGGGCTCTTTGAAGCGGTGACTAGAATCAGGCGGTCCGAGTTCTTAGGTCGCATCCAATTCCCTACGTCGTGGAGTTCAAAATAGACTGGTTTGATCTCCGATCCGTCAGGATTCATCTTGTAAACCGCACGGTTTGTCAGCTTTCCGTCACGAATATCGGTTCCGAAAAGAATCTGCTTCGAGTCCTTCGTCCAGGCAATATCCCGCCAGTCGTTGATCGTATTCGCCGGAGCTTCTTCTTTGTAGATGTCCTTCTTTTCCGCTGTCTCAGGGTCGATGACCGAGATGGTGTACTTCATGAAATCGTCGCTGATCCATGCCACAGCGAGCTTGGAACCGTCCGGCGACCATGAGAATCCTTTGACCCAGATGTACCGAGGGATGTCCTTGACGAACTTGATGACTCCGCCGTCTGCAGAGACCACACCGATCTGATTATCAACTGGAGTATCGCCGTTCCACATCCGGGTGATCGGGACAACCGTCGCCCGATCCTTCGAAAAGTCCATCATTTGATGACTACCCATCTTGCTGCTGTCACCCCAAACCACGCCTAGGTATTTGCCGTTCGAAGAAAACTCGAACTGGTCGATACTGGTTCGCGGCTTGCCGAGAAACGTCAGCTGCTTGGTGAAACCGGTCTTGCGGTCCATTCGGAAAACGTTCGTGCCATTGCTGTAAGCAAACGACTTACCGTCCTCGGTGTATTGGGGTCCGCCGACGCTACTGGATCCATCAACAAGTGGGCGAAGTTTAGAGCCGTCCGGCTCGCAGAGCCAGGTTCGGCCCTTGTATGAGAACATCAGCTCGCCGCTGTCCGGTGCCCACTGAGCTCCACTAATACCTCCATCGTAAAGTGCTGATTCAGACTTTTCTTGCTCCGTCCGAGTGTCGTCCTGCCGAGGAAGCTCCATGATCTTGGCGGCCTCTACGATCATCTTCGGCTTGCCATTCGGAAAGTCAACGACGTACAGATCCAGCTTCCGGATTCCTGTCTGGTTCCAGCCGAAGGCGATCTTGGAGCCATCGGGCGACATTGAGGGGGCCGCTGGCGAACGCCCATTGATCAGCGGATATTGATATAGGCGTTGCAACGAGATTTCCGTCGTAGGCAAGTCTTTGCCCAACGCGATCCCGCAAACCATCAAACCTGCCAACCAAAGAACCTTACGCATTCATCAACTCCTGTGCAACCTTTACAACATTCTTAACCGTGAACCCAAACTCCTCAAACAGGGCGGGAGCCGGACCACTTACGCCAAAGGTATCGATCGAAACCTGCGCGTCAGAATACTTTGCCCAGCCAAATGAAGTTCCTGCCTCAACGCTGACCGTCTTCACGCCCTTCGGCAAGACTTCCCGCTTGTAACTGCCCTCCTGTCGCTCGAACAAGAAGTGACTTGGCATACTCACAACCCTTGTCGGAATGCCTGCCGCCTCAAGCTCCTTCTGAGCACCGAGACAGAGCTGAACTTCGCTACCAGTTCCGACGAGAATCATCTTAACTTCACCACTTGCTTCGGAAAGAACGTAAGCGCCCTTTTCCGCCGGGTGGTTCTTGACGTCCGCCGGGGTTACAGCGGGAAGGTTTTGACGGGATAGAACCAGCAGAGTCGGAGTGTGTTGGCTCTCCATCGCAACCTTATAGCCAGCCGAAGTTTCGTTGCCATCAGCCGGGCGAAAGGTGTTGAGATTCGGGATGGCGCGCATGGCGGCTAAGTGCTCAACTGGTTGGTGGGTTGGACCGTCTTCCCCGAGGCCGATTGAATCGTGGGTGAAGACGAACAGCGATGGGCACTCCATCAGCGCGGCGAGCCGAATCGAAGGCCGGCAGTAGTCGGTGAACTGCAAGAAAGAGCTGGAGATCGCCTTCAATCCATGAAGCTGCATCCCGTTCGAGGCCGCCGCCATTGCGTGCTCTCGCACGCCGAAACAGAAGTTTCGTCCAGTCAGATTGTTCTTCTGAAACGGAGTTTCGCCGTGGATGTGAGTGAAAGTCGATTCAGCAAGATCTGCTGAGCCTCCCATGAGTGAAGGGATGACCTTTCCGAGTGCGGCGAGAACCGCCTCGCCGTTCTTACGGGTCGCCATCGCGTCGGTGAACGATGGCAAAACATCCTCCCAGCCTGCCGGTAGCGAGCCGTCAATGATGTGGCGTAGCTCGGCAGCCTCTGCAGGGTATTCCGCGGTGTAAGCGAGGAACCTTGCCTCCCAGTCCGCAACTCTCACCTCGCCCGGAGCGGTCGCATCCATGGCAAGAGCAACGTCTGACGGAACGTAGAAATCAGGCTCAAGCGGAATTCCGAGGGCCTCCTTGGTGAGTTTAAGTTCGTCGGGACCCAGGGGCGAACCGTGTACTTTCGCTGAACCAGCTTTGTTGGGTGATCCGTAGCCAATTGTGGTCTTGACCATTATCAGGGAAGGGCGGTCACTGACGCGCCGAGCTTCGTCAATGCCTTCCGCAACAGAGTCCGCCTCGTGACCATCAACCTCAGTGACGTGCCAACCAAAAGCTTGGAACCGTTGCTCAACGTCCTCCGTGAACGCCAACTTGGTCGAGCCATCAATGGAAATCATGTTGTCGTCATAGAGATAAATCAGCTTTCCGAGGCCGAGGTGACCAGCCATCGAACCCGCCTCGCTCGAGATCCCTTCCATCAGGTCACCGTCGGAGACAATCGCGTAGGTGTAGTGGTTGATGATGTCGTGCCCCGGCCGGTTGTACTTTGCGGCAAGGTGGGCTTCAGCGATTGCCATACCCACACCGTGTGCAAAACCTTGTCCGAGAGGACCAGTTGCCATCTCAACTCCGGGAGTCAAAGTGTTTTCCGGGTGTCCTGGGGTGCGGCTATGAGGTTGTCGGAATTGCTTCAGATCCTCGATGGTCAGGTCATAGCCGGTCAGGTGCAAAAGCGAGTAAATCAGCATCGAACCGTGGCCCGCGGAAAGGATGAATCGGTCTCGATCAAACCACTTAGGATGCTTCGGGCTGTGCTTCAGATACCTGTTCCAGAGGGTGAATGCCATGGGCGCCGCCCCCAGCGGGAGGCCCGGATGCCCAGAGTTGGCCTTTTGCACACCGTCGATGGAGAGCCCCCGAATGGTATTGATACACTTTTCGGTCAGCACAGGATCAGCAACTTTCACAGCGTAAAGGGTACCCAGACCTGCTGTACAATCAATTCATGTTCTCGCTGGCATTGGCTTTCCAGATGGCAACCGCTCCTGCATGGACGGTCGGCCCGAACCTCCAGTACCAGTGGGGTGGCTCGGACTACCTTCCGATCGGTGTGCAATGTCCGTTTGATGTTGACCTCATCTCCAAGGCCAAAGCAGCTGGAGTTGAGGACTTCAACGTCGAAGTTCCGGCAACAGGTTCTTGGAAAGCGGTATCGGACGAACTCAGCGGTAAACGCTTCTTCATCACCTCGAACACCGCCATGCCTGCGGCTACCGGATTCACGGTACAGCCCCAGTCGTACCGAATCAATGGCATCAAGAACCCGCAGTCGATTACCGTCGCCCTCCCAGGAGCGACCAAAGCGTTTGTGGTAGTGGCACTCTCCCGGGACGCGTCCGTCATCAGCCAAAGAACATTTCCGGTCGTGAATGGAGTTTTGAAGGCCGACCTACGAGCCGCCCGAGACTCGGATCAGGTTGCACTGGTCTACCCACTGGGCGAATCGATGGAAATTGAAGATTTGTGGGAGAAGCTGGATGATCGTCGTGATTCCGTTTTGCGGCAGATCCGCTCGATGGGAACCCAACCCGGTCTGCGGGGCATTATCAACCCGCTTGGGACAACCCCGTATCTTTCTGCGCAGGACAACGGATTTGTCCCGACTAGCCCAATGTTTCAGCGAGAGTTTGCCGACTACTTGGAGCAGAAGTATCGCAACTTAGCCACTTTGGTGAAGGCATGGCAGTTACGCGGAATCGACTCCGACTTCACGGGCAAGATTGATGATCAGGGAAACATCGTCGACAGCGGAAATTCTGACCGGAACGCATTTATCTTCGCCGCTAAGCTGATTCCACTCTGGAACGGAACACGGGGCGTCAACCTGATGCTCAATCCCGCCAAAGACTCCACGCTCATGGTCGAGCAGCGAAAGTCGAGCTACTGGCGCGACCTTGCCGAGTGCATTTCCTCCGCCCGAGCCAGAAGGGTCCACAGGATCATGCGCTCGCTTCGCCGCGAATCAAGCGTTCCGATCCTTCAAGAATGGTCGGGATGGTCCTGGTTCTTCGAAGCTCCAGACTCGGAGTTATCAGGGCTGACCGTCAAGCTCTCCAAACTAAACCCATCGGCAATCCTCAGCAACGTTTCGGGAGTTCTCTCCTCTTCCCTTCGCACCAAGCGTCCTGCTCCGCTTCTCGTTACGGACATTGCACCGACCGCTGAAAACCTTCAGTCAACGGTTCTTGAAGAGCTGAGCGGCCTTGGAGTCCGCGGGGTCTTCCTCCGCGCGACCACCCCAGAACAATTCGGGCTGATCAAAGCGGCAACGCCGCTTACCGCCGAGAACCGTCCGATGGGCTTCTTCTTCCCCCAGAACGCGATGAACCCAGCAAGCCCTCGTAAGATTGCCGGGAACTACTGGTCGCTTCCGTCTCCTGCTGATGGTAACCGCATTGATCTGGGTCCAGAGATTCGTTGCTATGCGATCAACAACGGGGCGGGAAACGCCTTCGTGATGTGGAGCGAACGGACACCAGTTAGGCTGGAATACCGATTTCCAGAGGCAAAGTCGGCCCTGATTCGAGGCGTCAATAACTCCATTCCAGATATCGCTCCGACAAAAACTGGAATCTACATGACCCTCGACACCGTGCCGGTGGTCATCTCCGGCGTGACCGAACCCCCTGTACCGGAGATTGAACTTGTAAGGATGGATCAGACAGTGACTCAGCTGCTGGAATGGGCCGAGTCGGAGCATAGGGATACAACGACTGAAGTTTATGATTTTAGGCAATATCCCGAGTTGGCCAAAACCAGCCCGTACAAAGCCCTGCAGTCAGCGCAGAAAACTTTCCGGGCCCTTGCCTCTCCAGGTGTCGGCTTTACTTGGCTTGAGTGGGAACGTTCAACTGATAATACATTCAGCGAAGTTGTGGCGGATGCCGGCTGTAGCAACGGATCATATCTTTCGGTACGGACTCCGTTTGGTGAGCAGACTGGCCGAATCTACGCCGCTCTCGGTGTGACCCAGAGGTCTTCCGCGAACCTCGATGTTTGGGTGTCTGCAAGAATCCCGAATCCTTCGGATCGAGCCCGTATCCAATTCCGGGTCGGAGGTCAAATCCTGCGGCTCACTGGTGAGCCCGTAAACCAGTATGGGTCGGGTTTTGGTTGGTACAACATCGGTACGACCCGATTGCCATCAACGAAGGCAGATTTCCGAGTGGAGTTCACTGGAATCTCTTCTACCGATGTCGCGCTGGATTCGATCCTGTTCACGCCGCAGCCTGTCACGCCAAACGGAACCTACTTACCACAGTTCGTCCTGCCCAAGGCGCCTAAGAAGGATCCAAAAAAGGGTTCGGACGGTCTCTGAATCCGATTTTGTGAAGCTCCTCGGACTCGGCGTAGCTCGCCGGGTCCATTTTGGCTAATCCGTAAACGCAGCTCGTTTCCCCGGTTCGGACCGCCCACCCTGCGTCGCCCCAACTATAGTGCCACCACTCATCTCGGCAATTGCTAAACCCGGCTCCAAGCATCGCCTCGATAAGGATGTTGCGATTCTTGTGGGCTTCTTCGGTCAGGCCTAGCGAATAGGTTGGTGCCGCTCCAAACCGGCCGTAGGGCGAATGAACATCGTACTCCTCGCCATGCAGGTTGACGAGGAACACGTCCACCGCCGCTCCGGTGCAATGACCTGGAGGAGCCTTTTGGTTGGTTGGTGCGACCCAACGACAAACCGTTCGCCGTAACGAGTTTTCATCTCTATCCGGGAAGGCATCCTTGCCGCACTTCCAGATGAAGTCGTAAATGCGCTGCTGTCTCTCAAAAGGCCGCCAGGCATCAATCGTGCCCAGAAAGTAGCCTTCGGGCAAGCTCACCGAGGCCTGATGAAGCATTTCGCAGACAGTCCGTCGCAGATACGGAATCACTGTCTCCCTTAGTATTTGCACTCGCGGACACTCCTCGCGCAAGTCCAGAAGCGGTTCGCCGTTTTCGCGCTCCTCGATCAGGTTAAGGAGCCGGATGGGTTCAGGACGACCTTTGGTGCGATCCCACTTCACTCTCACTTCGCCGACACTTCCACCACGTCACCTGGCTCTAAAGCAAAATCCTTCTGTTTGCCACTTTCGATATCCGTGTACTTAAACTGGAGTCGCTTTTTCGTTCGGTTAACGAGCGAATACACGCGAATCGTGACCCGCTTATCGAGAAGTCCTTTGACCTCTTCGATAGCCTTGAACAACGTCAGTTGATCTGTCCATTCAATATTCTTCGGTTCCCTAACCAAACCGGTCACGGTCACTAGTGGTACTGAAGCCTTCAAGTCCACGCGGATCGTGTCTCCGGATCTGACCGGGACCCCGCCATCTTTCGCTAAATCGAACGGGCCCAGAACGATGTCCCTTAGGATAAAAACTCGCTTGGCCTCTCCCTTGGCTGATACTCCGCCAACTCCGGCAATGGCGTCTTTGAGGGTCATTCCGTCCACGATATCCAGCGCGCCGGATCGCAACACTCCACCGACGACATTAAGTGACCCCAGGCTCACCTTGATCGGAATCGTGATCCGGTCTCCCGGTCGCACGGAGAATTTTGAAGAAGCTCCCCAGCCACGCACATCTGTGATCTGAGCTTTGCTCGGATCGGCAAAGTCTAGTAGCGGCAGGGTAGCCGCCAAATCTGCGACTGTCACTCCGGTCGCCCGGCGAAGAATGATTGGCTTAGCAACCGAGCCGCCAACGGCAATACCGGAGTGCTTGTCAGCAGAAATCTGAATCGTCACTTCATCGATTCGTCCCAGCCGCTCCCTCATGGCGTTCAGCAGGGCTTCTTGGATTTGGGCTGAGTTTCGTGTGATCACGTTTACCGACCCGAGCCCAGGAACCAGAATCGAA
The DNA here is from genome assembly GCA_037138755.1 of Armatimonadota bacterium. Classification (NCBI taxonomy): domain Bacteria; kingdom Bacillati; phylum Armatimonadota; species Armatimonadota bacterium. The sequence continues at coordinate 364,236 of JBAXHT010000003.1, forward strand.
CCCGATTCACTGACGCGAAAACGGCCTGACAACTGACTCTCGGAGCTGAACGAGAGAACTATCACATCGCGTGCCTGGGCAACAACGGAGGATTGAGGGAAAGCGGAACTCGCTAGAAAAAACAGTGCGAGAATGGTGCCGCAAGCCGGACTCGAACCGGCGACCCAAGGATTTTCAATCCTTTGCTCTACCAACTGAGCTACCGCGGCACATATTGTACGTTGGCGCGGATGACGGGACTTGAACCCGCGGCCTCCGGCGTGACAGGCCGGCGCTCTAACCACTGAGCTACACCCGCGAACGAAAGGAAAGTATGACAGATGCCTAATGTTAAGTCAACCCCTGCTGTGATTATTGGTCAGCAACCTCGATACGTTAAGTATGCCCGCATTTTTGCCGGGCTAGTTATGCGAGCGACTGGCCACCATCAATGAATAGCTCCGTGCCGCTGATATGCTTAGCAACGTCTGACGCGAGAAAGGCAATCGCCTCGGCTACGTCTTCGACGGTTCCCGGATCCCTTCCGGTGAGGGGATTGTCTCCTTCAGGGAATTTTTTGGGTCTCCCCACTGGCCACTCGCCTCGCCAATGGGTGGAATCAAGAATGTTGGTTTTGATGTACCCCGGACAGACGGTGTTGACCCGAATGCCTCTTGGACCAAGTTCAACCGCCAGGTTACGCCCCATTGCGACAATTGCGGCTTTCGTTGCAATGTAGGGCGACGCGCCAGCCCAAGAAAATTGTCTCGATCCGTTGATCGAACCGACAAGAATAATCGACCCATTGCTGTTTTCAAGGTGCGGGAGGGCGGGAATGATGTAGTTGTACACCCCGACAACATTGATTTCGAAGAGGCGGCGGATCTCATCGGGATGGATCAAATCAAGTTTCCCCATCGGTCCGTTTATTCCTGCCGCCAGCACCAAAACGTCAAGCTTCCCCGCCTTGGCAACGAAGTTCTTGATCACTTCTGAAGCATCGTCGGTCCTGCAAACATCCGATTCAAACTTCAGTACAGATTCTCCCGCAAATGCCTCGGCGAGTCTCTGCTCAGAGAGATCAACGGCTCCGACGTTGGCTCCGCTTGCTGCAAAACGATTTGCAGCAGCTAGTCCGATTCCACTCCCGGCGCCGGTGACAAGGACAGCTTTTCCGGTGAAATCTGAGTTATTGGGAGCGTTCATTTGAGGTTAGGCGTTGTGATACAATAGAGAGACAAAATTTTGGGCACCGAAAGAGGGGTGGCTCTATGCCGCCTTTTTTGTTAATCGGAGTCCATGAAATAAGGGGAACACGCAGATTATGGACATCATGCAGCAGCTAAATCAAATCGCACAGGAGAGGGATATCCCGGTGGAAGACCTCGTCGTTGAGCTAGAAGAAGCGCTGGGTGCTGCCTACAAGAAGTATGTCGGAGCGCGAGGTGAAGTGAATGTTAAGCTTGACACCTCGAAGGGTTGGACCGCCCAGGTCGAAAAGGAAGTCGTTGCGGTTGTCGAAGAGCCGAGCTTCCAGATGAGCCTGACCGAAGCCCGCAAGCGGAACTCCGAAGCCGAAGTCGGCGACTTCGTTCCTATGGAAGTCGACCCGAACCGCTTTGGCCGAATCGCAGCCCAAACCGCGAAGCAAGTTCTTTCGCAAAAGCTCCGCGAGGCTGAAACCCGCCGCATTCACGACGTCTTCGCCGAGAAGATGGGCGACATCGTCAGCGGAACCGTCAGTCGACGAGACGACCAAAATGTCTACATCCAGGTCAACCGCGTCGAAGCTGAGCTTCCCCGCCGCGAGCAAGTTCCTACCGAGCGCTATGCACCAAACAGCCGGATGAAGGTTTACGTTTACAAAGTAGACGACAGCCAACGCCGCCTCAAGGTCATCGTTAGCCGAACTCATCCAAATCTGCTTCGCAAGCTTTTCGAACTCGAAATCCCCGAGATTGCCAGCGGAATCGTCCAGATCAAGGCCATTAGCCGCGAGCCGGGACAGCGATCCAAGGTCGCCGTATTCAGCGAAGACGAGCGCGTTGATCCAATCGGAGCCTGTATTGGACCACGCGGCGCGCGGGTTCAGGCCATCGTGGACGAGCTGAACGATGAGAAGATCGACGTTGTTCCGTACAAGGAAGATCCAAAAGAATTCATCATCGAAGCCCTGTCTCCTGCCAAAGTTAACTCGATCAAGCTGACCGAGAAGCAGAATGATCGGGGAGATATGGAGAAGCACGCTTACGTTGTGGTTCCCGAGATGCAGCTCTCACTCGCCATCGGCAAGGGCGGGCAGAACGTCCGACTTGCAGCCCGGCTCACCGGCTGGACTATCGACATCCGTAGCGAGGCTCAAGCCGCCGCCGAACGGGGAAAGGCGTGAGGTGATGGCACAGTATGTCAACACACACGGTCACCAGAACCTGCGTTTCATGTCGAACTAAACGCAACCAAGCCAGCCTAGTACGGCTTGGCGTAAGCACAGCTGGTGATGTGCAACTATGGGGCGGAATTGGGCGAAGTGCCTACTTCTGCCCCTCAACAATTTGCCTTGAAGGGGCATTGAAACCCGGACGGCTTGCGAAAGCCCTTCGCCACGCCGTCTCTGCCACATCCCTGGCAACCATCAAAGAAGAATTAGTATGCAAACTGGAGTTAAGCCAATGAGTCACACCATCGCCGACATCGCGACCGAGTTCGAAATTCGACCCGGTCAGGTCTTTACCGTCCTCAACGACTTGGGGCTGGATCATGACGGTGCTTCGTTTGAGGGTGACAACGACACCCTTGAAATGGTCAAAGAGTCCTGCCTTGAGCACATGGACTCCAAGGTCATCACCCTCAAGCCGAACTGCACTCCCCGCGATATCGCAAACGCCCTCGGCGTTCCCCAAGCCGAGATTCAAAAGAGCCTAATCTCCAAATTCAAGATTATGAAGGCGATCGCCAACCCGCTGACCGAAGAGGAAGCTGGGCGAATCGTGACTTCGTACGGATTCGAACTCGCTCTTGCTGAGGGTCCAAAGCCAAAGCCGAAGGTTGACCCACGCGCCGCCATCAAAGTCGGCGGAGCTGTCAAGCGACCGCCGGTTGTGACTATCATGGGCCACGTTGACCATGGCAAGACTTCCCTACTAGACTACATCCGCAAGGCAAACGTCGCTGCAAAAGAAGCGGGCGGAATCACCCAACACATTGGTGCCTATCAGGTCATGCTCGAAGAAGGACTCATTACCTTCCTTGACACACCTGGTCACGCTGCTTTCACCAACATGCGCGCCCGAGGAGCCCAGGTCACCGACATCGCAATCCTCGTTGTCGCCGCTGACGACGGCATCATGCCGCAGACCCAAGAAGCGATTCAGCACATCCAAGCCGCAAACGTTCCGATGATCGTCGCCGTCAACAAGTGCGACAAGCCCGGTGCCAACCCGGATCGGGTTCTCCAGCAGCTCACTGAATACAACGTCATCCCCGAAGCCTTTGGCGGCCAAACGATCACCACCAATGTCTCCGCCCTCACCGGTGCTGGCGTCCCTGAACTTCTCGAACTGATCATCCTCCAGGCCGACATCATGGACCTCAAGGCCGACCCGCGCGGCGAGCTCAAAGGCACCGTCGTTGAGGCCAAGCTTGAAAAGGGCCGTGGTCCGGTTGCCACCCTTCTTATCGAGGAAGGAACCTTGAAAAGCGGCGACAACCTCGTCGTCGGACAAACGTTCGGACGAATCAAAGCGATGACCGACTTCCGTGGCGAAAAGATGGAGTTTGCCGGACCATCGGCTCCGGTCGAGATTCTGGGACTCAGCGAAGTGCCTGCCGCCGGAGACAAGATCGAGTTCTTCCCCGACGAGCGATCAGCTCGAGTTGAGGCCGAAGGCCGAATCTCCAAAGCTCGCGCCAAGGAGTTCACCAATGGCGGACGCGGCATGACCCTTCGCGACCTGCGAAGCCGCATGCAGGACGACGGCATCAAGAACCTTAATCTGATTATCAAGGCCGATGTTCACGGCTCCGTTGAAGCGGTCAAGGGCATGCTGGAGAAGGTCAAGAACGACGAAGTCGAGACCAAGATTATCCTCAGCGGTGTTGGGCAGATCACCAAGGCCGACATCGACCTTGCAGCTGCCTCAGACTCGATCGTCGTCGGCTTCAACGCGAAGCCAGACGGCGAATCGCGCAAGGAAGCCGAGAAGCGAAAGGTTGAAATCCGAACCTACTCAATCATTTACGAACTGATCGAAGACATCGAAGCGGCGGTGAAGGGAATGCTCGCTCCGAAGTTCGAGGAGCAAGAACTCGGCGAAGCAGAAATTCGAATGCGACTGCAATTCTCGAAGAAGGGTATCGTTGCTGGTTCGTACATCACCGAAGGAAAGATCACGAGGAACGCCAAGGTTCGCATCTATCGTGGCAAGGACCTCATCCACGAAGGCGAAGTCGCCACCCTCAAGCACTTCAAGGACGACGTCCGCGAAATGACGATGGGCCAAGAGTGCGGTATCACCTTCACTAACTGGGAAGACTTCCAGGAAGGCGACCGAGTCGAAGCCTTCGAGATGGTTCAGATCAACGCTTGATAACACTGGATAAGAAATGCCGCCTTTTCTCTAGGTAGGCGGCATTTCTTTTGCCTTAGTTCTGCTTGCGCTTTCGCTTCAGCAGCCCAAACAGTCCCAGGCCGAGAGTAGCCATTGTTGCAGGCTCCGGCACGGGCGCTACGGTAACCCTCGCAAGCTCTTGGTTCTGAGTCCAAGCTGGCAACTGTGCTTCGCTATCTCCCCGCCCGCTGATGATCCCTGCATGATGACGGATGAGTCCACCTTCGGTATCAACCGGGTTACCGGATCCACCCAAGAAGCCAAGATCCGCTGCATTCTGCGAGTTGTACTCGGTACCCGCGTCCCAGGCGTCAGATCCTAGCGCAAGGTAGGAACCACCAATTGCGGTTGACCCGCTAAAGAGGTTTAGGGCTTCATCGCCTTGGCCGATTCCTATCCAACCATCATTTGTCTTTCCAAGCATGGCCGCGAAGGAAAAGAATGGGTGCGAGGCATCCGTCGTAAACGAGAAAATCCGGGTTTCGCCCGGTGCAATCGGCCCACCAGCAACTTTTCCCCAGCCACCAATATCGCTACCGGCACCAGCAATAATTGACTCGAGAGCCGCAGTATTGCCGCCTTCGGCAATGCGCTTGATCCCGAGCGAAGCAGATGACCCCGACGTGAAAATATCGAAGCCAGCGTTGTGCGCGATTCCGATGAGTGGACTCAAAGGTTGAGGTCCGAGGTTCTCCACTTTGACCTGGAACGTTTGTGCGTAAGCACTTGGAATGACAGCTAACCCGACAATAGAAAGCGCGATTTGCGCTAGTTTTTTCTTCATAGGTTTCCCTCAAACTGTCGGCGGCCGCTGACTCTGGGCATATTCCCGCCAGTTCGATTGGTTCCCCTATCGCTGAAACCTTAACAGATACTCTTAGGGTTTATTCGGGCAACCCCAATCCACGACCTACTTCTTGGTGAACTTCCAACTCGTATCGTCCTTGCCGTCTTTTTGTGGAACTAGGGCTGAACGGGTGTTTTTGTAGACCGTGGTAATGAGCCCTTGTCCGACTGAAAAAGTCACAATGTCACCTTCCTCCTTCTAGGTGGCTTTGAGCAGGCTGAACACGCCAGCTCCAAACTCGACGTTTCCATCCGACTTCACATCAAGGATCATCCTGTCGGCTCCGGGCAAAAGGTTTTTGTTTGCAGCGTCAAAATAGTATCTTCCAGTAGCGGTGGGTTTGGAGCAGCCCGCCAAGGTAAGCAGTGCTAGGACGAGTAGTGGAAAGCGTCTCATCAAAACATTCTAAGTGGCATCCGCTGAGCCCGTCAGGATGGAAGCTGAGTAAAATCGTGGTATGTCGCTTGGACGAAAGTTCGCCGCAGATCATCTTCGAAACCTACTGCGAGACGAGCTTCGCCTCAAATCTGAACAGGGGTTTTCCATCCCGCCTGGGCTAGCAGATCGAATGGCTCATTCCTCATTTAGTGAGTTACACGACATTGAAACTGAACTGGAGAGCCTTACAGAACCTGATCACTTGGGGACGAACGAGCCGCTAGACTGGACGATACCAAGCCTGGCGCTTGAAAAATGGGTTCCGAACCAAAACGAACTAGACGATCGCATTCGTGGCGCTTGGTATGGGCGAATCGCCGGGTGCATCTTGGGCAAACCGTTGGAGATTCACCCGTTTATGCGTGAACCAAAGTTGCTAAGGCAATATCTGGAGCGAACGAATCAGTGGCCACTTTCCGACTTCGTAGATGCGAATGACGACGTGTGCGTCGAGATAACGGGACAGACGCTTGGTTCTCGCCCTTCGGTTCGTGGGAACATCAGGTACGCCCAAAGTGATGATGATCTACGATACACCCTCGCAGGCTTGCGCATTCTTGACAAGATTCCTAATCCTTCAACTCGCGATGTCTTCCAGTACTGGTCTAGCCACTGGCTTCCCGACCAGACGTTCACGGCTGAGCAAGCGGCGATTAGCAACAGCTACGCCTTTGGTCGTCCGCATCACTGGGAACAACCCGAAGACGCTGAGTATCAGCAAGCAATGCGTCAATGGCGCAATCCCTATCGTGAATGGATTGGAGCGGCGATTCGCGCCGACGGCTGGGCTTATGGCTATGCGGGCAACCCTGAGCGAGCCGCCCAGGTTGCTCAGCAGGATGCTTTGATTTCTCACGAACGTAACGGTGAGTACAGCGAAATCTTCTTCGCAGCATGGATATCGGCCTCCTTTCGTCTGCCGCTGCACGATTCTTTCAGAGTGGCACTCCAAACTGTTCCACAAAACAGCCGGCTAGCCACTGCAATGGTCGAGACAAAGGCGCGATGTGACGCCGGAGGCACGATGGACGAGTTGCTGGACTACATTGAGGTAACCAGCGGTCACTATGATGGAGTCCACTCAATCAACAATGCTCTCGCTTGCGTAGCATCAGTATTCTTATCAAATGGCGATCTCGAACTGTCCATCACCCGGGCAGTCATGTTTGGTCTGGATACAGATTGCAACGGAGCTACCGTCGGAAGCATCGTCGGAGCAAGGGTCGGCGCGAGCGGGTTCCCAGTCGAAAAATGGATCAACCCTTTCGATGACACGATCGATTTTGAGTTTGTTGGAGAGGAACGGCAGTCTATTAACGGTCTTGCGAGTTGGACCGTGGAGCTTTGGAGAAGGCTCAACCAGTAAACTGTTTCCATCAAGCCCTTCCTTCTCACCATCCTCGGCCCAACTGCCTCCGGAAAGTCTTCATTGGCCGAAGAACTTGCAGAGAAGCACGACGCCGTCATTCTGAACGGCGATGCCTTTCAGATGTATCGAGGGATGGACATCGGAACCGCAAAGCCACGCGACAAAGCTCGTTACGAACTTCTTGACCTTAAGACCCCCGATGAGGAGTTTGGGGTCGGCGAATATGTGTTGCTCGCAGCCAAGCGACTTAATGAGCACTTTAATAACAATGTTAACGTCATTCTTTGCGGAGGAACCGGGCTTTATATCCGCGCCCTCATCGAGGAATATCAAGATCTTTCACCGGCACCTTCGCCTGAACTGCGCCGAGAGCTGAACGAGCGACCAGAGGACGAACTGGTCGACCAACTCCGTTCGCAGTTCCCGGAGACGGCTTCCAAAACGGATCTCAAGAACCGAATACGAGTCACCAGGGCCCTCGAAAGATGCTTAGCACCCAAAGAGAAAATCCAGTTTTCGATCCCTCCGTTCACCAAAAAAAAGGTCGGGCTTGTGCCAGATGTCAAAAATACTGAACTAAACATCCAGCATCGAACGTCTGTTATGATGCAAAATGGCTGGGTAAATGAAGTTAAGGAGCTCCTTAACAACGGCTACCGACCAGGAAACCCCGGTTTTCGCGCAATTGGATACTCGGCAATTGTCGATTTTCTCCACGGCGATCTCACCGAGGCAGAACTGATCGAGACCATCGAAGCAGAGACGAGGAACTACGCCAAGCGGCAACGCACGTGGCTACGTTCCGAGCCTGACTTGGAGGTTTTTAGCAACGGAATCGATGCCTTGGGCGCAACCCGGGCATGGATTCAGAGTATGCATTAAAGGATAATTACATGGGTAAGGCAATCAACCTGCAAGATATGTTTCTGAACCAAGTCCGCAAGGAAGGGGTCAGCGTTACGGTCTATCTCACCAATAGCGTCCAGCTTCGTGGCAACGTACGCGGCTTCGACGCGTTCACGATTCTCTTGGATTCGCCCGGTAAGCCAACTCAGTTGGTCTATAAGCACGCAGTAGCTTCAATTGTTCCTGCCAAGACGGTCGGCACATACCGCGCCCCAGGCGAGCACGAAGAGCATCACCCAAGCGATTCCGAGTGAGCATTCCCTTCACAAAAATGCAGGGCATCGGTAACGACTTCGTCGTCATCGACACCCTGCGCGATTCCGTCGCCCTGTCGGGACTTCCCGCGTTGGCGCGTTCGGTCTGTGATCGCAAGTTTGGCGTCGGAGCCGACGGTCTCATCTTTGTCCTGCGGAAAGAAGGCAAGCTAGAAATGGCAATGCTCAACCCCGACGGCTCACTCAGCGAGATGTGCGGAAATGGGTTGCGTTGTTTCGGGAGGTTGGCGGTTGATCGTGGCTACGCTGCGGGGACTTTTCCGGTTCTGACCGGGGCAGGGGAACTGACCGTGAGCGTCACCGGGATCGCGGGCGTCTCGCCTGCCCCGCGAGCCGAAGGGGAGGCCTCAGCTAACAATTCATCCGCAAAAGCAAACGAAAGCGCGTCTGGCACTGCACACTCCATAACCATCGATATGGGGGAGGGGACCTTCCCGCTTGGAAAGGCTCTAATCGATCTCAACGATGGCTTCAAGGCAATCCATGTGAGCATGGGCAACCCGCACATCGTAATTATCACTGACAACGTCGACGCAATCCCTCTCGAAGAAGTCGGTCCGCAATTGGAGCACCACCCACTGTTCCCTCAACGAACGAACGTCCACTTCGTCCAAGTCCTGAACCGAACTGAAATCAAACAGCGAACCTGGGAAAGAGGTGCCGGAATCACCCTCGCCTGCGGCACCGGAGCCTGCGCCTGCGCAGTAGCAACCGCAACCCTCGGTCTGACCGAGAGAAAGCTACTCAACCACCTGCCAGGTGGTGATTTGACTTTGGAATACCAAAACAACGGGCACGTCTTGATGAAGGGCGCCGCTGAATATGTTTTTGAGGGTGAACTCGCTTAAGCCGCCTTGCTAGCCCGCTCGAGGAACTTGACAAACTTGTCTCGCGAGTCGCCGTAGAAATCGATGAATTCGAGGCCGTTTCCGCCTCGATTGGGGTTATCGTGAGCGACCATTGCCAGTGCGGACATGTCCTCGCCGTCCACTTTCATGTGAAATTCAACGATTGAACCCATCGTGACGACCGGTTGAACGTCAACCCAAGCCCCACCTAAACTGACGTCCTTGGTCACACCCTGGCTCAGCGCAATGACTTGCGAACCCTTCATGTCGCAGACCGAGCGAATGCTTACCGCTGCCTCAACTGGGTACCGAGCGTAGACTCGTCGGTCGACTTCGGCGACATGGGTGCGCTCGATAGTGAGCAAGAACCCAGCCTTGTAAGCCTCAACGCTCACTGCGTCTGCCTCACCTTTCAGGACCGATTCTTCACGGTGCCAGACGAGGACGACCGATTGCGGATAGCTGATATCTTGAGTTCGCAGATCCTTGGTAAAGATCTTTAAAGGCTGTTCACCCACACACAATCCATTGACCGCCATCGGGCGGCCATCGATCATGAAGGCAACGATCACCGGGGTATCCGGAGACAAGTGCTTAGTGAGTCCTGAGTTCGGCACGCTTTACTTATCGGTCTCAAGCACAGGAACCCACAGTGAAAAAAAGTCGCTTTTGCGACTAATCTCTTCCGTGGAGAGCCCGGTCAATTTCGCGCTTGGTATCTCGCTTTGCGATTGTATCCCGCTTATCGTAATTCGACTTACCTTGCACCATTGCAATCTTCACCTTGGCTTTTCCGTGCTTGAAATAGATTTCTAACGGAACGATTGAGAAGCCTTTCTCCATGCTTTTTCGCTCGATCTGAATGATTTCCTTACGGTGAAGAAGCAGCTTTCGGTCGCGCCGACGCTCGTGCGAAAAGTACGTGGCCTTGTCATAAGGCTCGACATCGACGTTCATCAGCCACATTTCGTCGTTGACGACTCGGCAATACCCGTCGGTAAGGTTCCCTTTCCCTGCGAATAGACTCTTGACCTCGCTGCCGACCAAAACCATTCCAGCCTCGAATTCATCAAGGATGTGATAGTCGTATCGAGCCTTCCGGTTCTGGATCGTTTTCGGTCCGGTCGCCTCTTTTTTGGTCTTGGCTTTAGCCACGAATCCAGTTTACTGTGCCAGGTCTGCACTTTCTGGGAGCAAATGGCACCCTATTTGGGTAATTTCTAAGGATATGTCGCGTTATGCGTTTGCAATTCTTCTAGGTCTCGCCGTAATCGGATGCAATAAAACCGGTGGAGATACGTCCTCCGCGCCTGCAACTGCAGCCGGAACTGCCGGGACGACCGCACTCAAAATCGAAGATCTTGAGCCAGGAACCGGGCCTGCCGCCGCGAACGGAGACACGGTATTCGTTCTGTACCGAGGAACCCTCATGAACGGCACCGAGTTCGATGGCAACATGGACGCAAAGTTCAAAGCGTCAGAATCCAAAGAGCCTTACCCGGTTGTCATCGGCGTTGGAAGCGTTATTAAAGGCTGGGATGAAGGGCTTGTTGGAACCAAAGAAGGCATGGTGCGCAGACTTTGGATTCCCTCGGCCAAGGCATACGGAGCGGCTGGATCGGGCGAGAAGATTGGTCCGAACGCCGACCTAAACTTCGACCTCAAGATTCTTAAAGTCGTCCGTAAAGGCGAAACACCAGAAATCACCGCTAAGACAACCGCCCCTGGTGCAGGTCCGGCAATCACCGAAAACAGCAAGGTCATCGTGAAATACACCGGTACCTACCTCAATGGAAAAGTCTTTGACAAGCGAGACACCATCCCTCTGACGCCAGTCAAGAGTTTGGTCAACGGTTTTGGCGAAGCTCTGATGGGCCTCAAGAAGGGTGGAAAGCGAACCATCACTTTCCCACCCGGCACCGTTCAATTCATCGGTATTCGCGGCAACCAATACCTACAGATCGAAGTCGAAGTCCTCGACGTCAAATAACCGTAGCTTAGTGGAAGTAGCTGGCTCCGTTGATATCAATCACGGAGCCAGATAAGTATTCGGATCCCTCCGAAAGCAAGAAACTCGCCGCCTGAGCGCAATCAGCCGGAGATGCCATTCTCCCGGCGGGGATCGTCTCAAGAATCTGCGAAAGTCGTTCATTCATTCCGTTTCGCGCCATCGACGTATCCACCCAACCCGGAGCGATTCCGTAGAAGCCAATTTTGGTGCCCGCGTATTCAACGGCAAGCGAACGCGTCACGTTGATAAGGGCCGCCTTGGACGCTGCATACATCGAAGCACCAGCCTCTCCCCGGAATCCCACCCGACTTGCGACGTTTAAAACTTTTCCGCCGTCGTGCAGCTCAAACTCATCGATAGCAAGCCGCATCAACTCGCAAGGAGCCTCAAAATTGATGCGAAACATCTTTTTGCGATTCTCCTCAAACGCTTCGGCGGACCAGAACGGAATCTGCTCATAGACTCCAGCATTGTTGACTAATGTGTCGATTGTCCCGAACGCAGTAGCCTGAAACCAAAGCCTCTCCGTCTCTTTAGGAGACATCAAATCTGCTTGCAAAGCGCCCAAACACGAGGAGCCAAGCTCTGCCCTGAGAGCTTCAGCTTCGTCTTGCCCTTTCGAATAGTGCAAGACGACATTGTTGCCGTCACTGACTAATCGACGAGCAATTTCGGCTCCAATTCCTCTTGAACTTCCGGTCACTAACGCAGTTTTCATGAAGAAAGAGTCTAACCTGAAAACCTTTTGCCCTGATCGAACGTTATCTCTAACATGTTAAAGACTGCGATAATATTCTCGGGCGTTGGTGTGGCCGGCCTATTCGCGCTTCAAACTGGAGCTCGACCCACAGCCGTCAAGGTAGAAACCCCTGACAAGGTCACCTACGCCGAGCACGTCGCACCGATCATAAACAAGCACTGTATCAGTTGCCACCGGCCAGGCGATGTCGCGCCCTTCTCCCTCGTGGGCTACGAAGCCTCCAAGAAGCAGCACACTATGATCGCAAACGCCGCCGACGCCAAGCGAATGCCGCCATGGAAGGCGGTCGAAGGCTACGGCGACTTCAAAGGCGAAAACCGACTATCCGCCCAAGAAATTGCGATCCTTAAGAAGTGGTCGCTCCAAAACGCATCCCGAGGAGACGCCAAAAAGGAACCACCAACTCCGGTATTCCCGAAAACCGAATGGTCACACGGCACACCCGACAAGGTTCTGCAACTCCCCAAGCCGTTTGAACTCGAAGCCGAAGGGCCAGACGTATACCGAAACTTCGTTTTCGATCTCGGCAACACCGAAGACGTTTACATCAAGGCAATGGACGTCCGTCCCGGAAACAAGTCCGTTGTCCACCACGTCATCGGCTTCCTAGATGCGTCCGGCCGATCTGTCGATTTAGAAAAGAACAGCAAAGATGATCAAGCTGGATACAGTTCCAGCGGCGGGGGAATTGGGTTGATGCCCTCCGGTGCCCTCGGCGGCTGGGCTCCTGGCGTGATGGTTCAAGAAACCGAACCCGGCGTCGCCTTCAAAGTCGCACCTGGAACCAAGATCGTTCTCCAAGTGCACTATCACAAATCTGGCAAGCCCGAAAAAGACCAGACGAAGGTTGCTCTCTACTACGCAAAGGAGAAGATCGAGAAGACAAGTGAGATTTTCTGGGCGGCCAACCCGATGTTCAGGATTCCGCCTGGAGCCAAGTCACACGCAGTGAACTGGTCAACGCCAATCCCCGCGGACGCAACGATCTACACTGTCATGCCCCACATGCACCTTCTCGGAAAGTCCATGAAGGCACACATCGAAACGCCCCAAGGAAACAAGATTCCGCTCGTCTGGGTGGATAGCTGGGACTTCAACTGGCAGCTGGTCTACACGCTCAAGCAGCCGCTGGAAGTGAAGCGAGGCTCAAAGCTCGTGGTCAACGCGGTTTATGATAACTCCAAAGACAATCCGAATAACCCCAACGATCCGCCTCGTCCGATTACATGGGGCGAAGAGACGACCGACGAGATGGCACTTTTGGTGGTTGGGTACTCAGTGGACGGCGGCGGAAAGCTTCGGCGCAGGGGCTAGTGGTGGCATGGGGCGCAGTCTGTACACGCCATCCCAATGGCGGGAGAGCTGTCCTGGAACCTGGTTCCAGTTAACACTGACTTCGCCTTGATTGTCGTATACCGTCCTCACCGCGATCAGCGAACACAGAAACCACTTGTGACTATTCAGAAGTGGATTAGGACGTGAACAGGCTCGTCAAGCGTTCGCCAATAGTTGCATTAACTCAACTGCTTTCTACGCTTGAGTGCCCACAACCCAGCGATGCTCGGAAGCAAGAACCCTGCTCCGATCCCCAACTTCGCGGTCGAACCCATGTGGCCAGCGCTTGACACAATGCTTCCGGGTTCATCCGAAACTGCAAACAAGCTGAACTTCTGGATGAATCCGTCCTTGTCGCGAACGACGAGCTTTCCGACTTGATCACCTCGTTTGAACGGACGCACACCGTCCGCAGGATCGATTGAGGTCTCGACGAGGTCTCCGCTACGATGAACGCAAGCATATGCCGTCTCTCGAAGTTCCACTCGACAACGTATTCCCGCCGCAGAAACCATCGCCGGAGGTAAGGAACCTTTCGGCATCTCCACTTTCACCTCGTACTCCGAAAATGCCCAATCAAGCATCTGCTTGTGATCATCTTTCCATTTCGGGGCAAACATCAGCGAATCGATGACCCGCATTCCGTCGCGGGTGGCGCTCCCGACGTATGTGTGACCAGCCGGGTTGGTGAATCCAGTTTTGATTCCATCCGCGGTTGGGTCGGTCCACAAGAACTTGTTCTTGCTCTCCATCCTGCGGTCGCCGAAGTTCTTGCTTCGCTCGATGACTTTAACCTTTGTGCGAGCGATTTCTCGGAAATCCTCGCGTCGCATTGCCTCCCTTGCGATGAGGCACAGGTCTAGCGGGCTGGTCGAGTGTGTCGGACTGTGGAGCCCGTTAGGAGTCACAAAGTGCGTGTTTTTGCACCCAATCTGGGCAGCCCTCGCATTCATCAAGTCGGCGAAAGCAGGTGCTGAGCCCGAAATGTGCTTAGCGACGGCGTAACATCCGTCATTTGCCGATCGAAGCATGAGGGCAAATGCCATGTGTTTCACCTTTACACCTTCGCCCGGCTCAAGGTGCATGCTGGCTTCACCGATCGTTTTGATTTCTGGCGGCGCGATTACGACATCTTCTGGATCGCACCGTTCGAGAAGAAGCAATGTTGTGAGAATCTTGGTAGTGCTGGCCGGAAACCGCGGAGTGTTTGGATCACGCCCCCAGAGGAGTTTTCCGGTCTTATCCTCAATGATCGCACCACCGAAGCAAGTGGTTCTGCGCAACGGGTGGGAAGCTTCGAAAAACCCAGGAGTATTCAGCGCCATGGCGATGGCCGTCGTAACAAAAGTCAAACCTCTTCACCTACGAGCAAAGGTGCTTCGTCATGCGCGGTTGGCGGAAGTCCGGTGAGTTCCAACTTCGGCAAGCTCTCCTTATCAGGCAAATTAAACTGGTGCAAAAACTGCGCCGTTGTGCCCCACAAAACCGGTCGGCCGGGTTTATCGAGCCGTCCGACTTCGCAGATCAGGTTCCGTTCGGCAAGCATCCGAACTCCGTAATCGCTTTGGACACCCCTAACTGTTTCAATATCTGCCACGGTAACCGGCTGACGATAGGCGACCACCGCTAAAACTTCCATGACAGATCGGCTCATCTTCGCTCGTTGCGGTTGGAGGTAGTTCGCAACGAGTTCAGCGAACACTGGTTTGGTCGCAAACTGGTAGCCCCCTGCGAGTTTGACGAGCTTAAGTGCGCCCTGGTCGGCGTGTTTTTCTGCCAGCAGTTCTAATCCTTGCTCTACGGTGCCTTCCGGTAAGCCCAGAACCCGCACCAAATCCCCGATTCGCACCGGCGCTTCGGTGACGAAGATGAGGGCTTCCAGTTGGTCGACGAGATTCAATCTAACTCCAATCTTCGGGAGACACCGTCCGAAGCACTGTGAATGACTCGGAGTATACATATCCCACTTTCCTCATACCGAAACACGATGTAATGCCCGTAGTAGGCTGCTGGCCACTTCACGAAGCTTAGATAGACGTCCTCTATGTGGTCCATCTTCTTGACCAGAGCACGTCGATTGACAACGTCTTCAGCGTGATCAATTAGAAACTTTATGTACTTCTCGGCTTGTCTGACACCATGATGGTGAACTGTATGCTCGTAGACACCCACCAAGTCATCGTCCGCCCGAGAACTATAACGAACTACGCGCTGAGACTCGGTAGCCACTCTTGAACTCGTTCCCTTGCATGTTGCAAAACTTCAGCCGCCGAAAAAGTTGGCTCACCAGCGGATAAGGATTTGATGGCATCTTTGACCATCTCGGTTTGCTCAGGACTCAGAGCTACAACTTCAAGGATTTCAGGAGGAGTATTTGACATGGGATTATTTGCTGTTTTTATTGTAGTGCGACTTTCCACCAAGTCGGCTATTTCTTAGCGAAAAGCACTTCCTCGCCTTCTAGTTTAACCGCTGCCGCGCCCAGTCGGATGAGTTCGAGCAGGGCGAGGAACCAATACACCGCATCCGTCCGCGTGTACTCGCCAACAAACATCTGGTCGATCCGCTGGTAGCTCGGTTTCAGAGCCAGAAGCACAAACTTCATCTGCTCCTGAATCGACTTTCGGGGTTTCGCCAGAAGCTCGACAGGTTCGGGATTCGCCTTCTTGAGAAGTCGCTCGAACGCCTTAGCCAAGTCTCCAGCAGTTACATCCCCTACGTCATAAGGAATCTCGTATGGATCGAGTTGAGGGGTCGCGGTTCGGAAAAAGAGCTTCGTCCGTTCCTCATGCCCTTCCAGCAACCGCTGAATTACGTCCGCATATTCGTAGGTCGTTGGATCTGGCAACGCCGTCGCCTCATCCATCTCCGGCTCGTCTTCCTCATACACCGGCAACAACTGCCACGCCTTCTTCTCCAGCAGATAAGCAAGCACAGTCAAAGCCGCCGCTGCCTCATCAAGGTTCGTCTCCGCACTCTCCATCAGATAGAACAAATATGCCTCGCAAATCGGCTCCATCGGCACTTCGAGCAAGTCAACCTTATGCTCGCGGACGCACCGGAACAATGTCGCCAACGTCCCCTCAAACGCCGGAGTCTGGACCAGAATCGGCGGAGGAGCGACCACGCCAAGCGTGTTCAAATTAGGATTCTCGGCAAGGGCGCGATTTGCCACAAGGAAGAGACGGATGGGACTCGTCTGGCGCCGCAGGTGTGGAAAACTTCTGTCCCAAGCCGTCTTCCGACTTCCAACTTAAACTTCCAACTGAATTGGAGGTGCCGAGCGGATTCGAACCGCTGAATATCGGTTTTGCAGACCGACCCCTTAGGCCACTTGGGCACGGCACCTCGTGGGAATATTCATTATGGCACAGCCCGTTTGGAGTGCCCCGATAAAATCGGGGGTTTCTTTTGCGATTACAAATTCACCCTCGGTTACGCAAAACAATCTCCGGTTTTCGGGATGGCTTTCAAAACTTGCGATCAAGAAAGTCAAAGCGCGGCTTGCTCCGCGCACTGCATACCTTCAGAACCTCAACCCAAACCCGACTGACTTCGAGCCGTCGTTGTTGACACGAAACAGCAACCCCGAAGGCGAAGCCAGCTCGATTCGACCGACTGCCAGTCCCAGCAAGGCACCCGCCAGGACATCTGTTTCCCGGTGACGATTTAACTTAACCCTGGACTGAGCAATCGCAAACGCACCGGCATACCAAAAAGGCGCGGCGCGTGGATCACGCTCGGCGGCAATGGTCGCAACCGCGAACGCGGCGGTGGCGTGGCCGCTGGGAAATGAATCGGGGGTTCCAGTGTCCGGTCGCGGAACTCTGGTCAACCGCTTCAACCCCTCCGAGAGGAGGGTTGCCGTGAGCAGGCTATCGAGCGTTCTAAGCGAAAACTCGCGTCCGTTCTCACCGCCTTGAATGGCCGGCAAAACCACCGCGAGCGCGACAAAAGCCTTCGTTCCGGGGCCGCTGATCGACTCGCTTGTGCGGTCTTCGGCGCAAACCGTTAGGGGCAAACAGCAAATACATCCAATCACCAACCCACGCATTGACCAAGCCTACCGCGTTAAACTACTTCCGATGGCAAGCTCCTTCGGCACCCTTTTCCGCATCACCACGTGGGGCGAGTCTCATGGCGGCGGAGTTGGGGTAGTGATTGATGGCTGTCCGCCGCGCCTCCAGATAAGCCTCGAAGCCATCCAGGCAGAACTCGACCGCCGCCGACCCGGGCAAAGCAAGATCACCACTCAGCGCAAGGAGTCGGACACGGTCCGCATCCTGAGCGGAGTGAACGAAGAGGGCCTCAGCCTCGGTACTCCGATCTCGCTCCTGGTAATGAACGAGGATCAGAGGAGCAACGACTACAACGAGATGAAGGACAAGTACCGTCCATCTCACGCCGACTTTGCTTACGACCAAAAATACGGAATCCGAGCCTGGCAGGGCGGTGGCCGGTCCTCGGCGCGAGAGACGATTGGACGAGTCGCCGCTGGGGCAATCGCAAAAATGCTCCTGTCGAAGCTGGGCGTCGAGGTCGTCAGCTATGTCGAGCGGGTCCACGAAATTTCAACGGAGATTGATCCGCTCAGCGTCGCCCTTGAGGACGTCGAGTCCAACATCGTTCGCTGCCCAGATCTCGCCACGGCGAACCAGATGATCGAACTCATCGAGAAGATTCGCAAAGAAGGCAATTCGATTGGAGGAACGATTTTCACCGTCGTCAAAGGCGTTCCTGCCGGTTGGGGCGAACCGGTTTTTGACAAGCTTGAGGCCGACCTAGGGAAAGCCATCCTGAGCTTGCCTGCTTGCAAAGGCATCGAATTCGGCGGCGGGTTTGGGATGACCCACCTCACGGGGCTTGAGGCGAATGACCACTATTACTCCGTCGCGAACGATAACGAAATTCCGGATGTAGCAACGAGGACGAACCATTCAGGGGGAATCCAAGGCGGAATCAGTAACGGAATGCCCATCCTTATTCGCTCGGCTTTCAAACCGACCGCGACCGTCCTTCGCGAACAGCCCACGGTGGACAACCAGCACCAGGATACAACTCTCACAGGGCGAGGACGGCATGATCCATGCGTTTTGCCTCGCGCTGTCCCCATGGTTGACGCCATGGTTGCTCTTGTATTAGCCGACCATGCTCTCCGGCAGAAGGCGCTCTCTTAACTCCCCACCCCAAACTCCAAACTTCCAACTCTCTTAACAAACTTCTAACACTCTTTTGGTTTCATAATGATGTGGCAACTGTCATCGAACGCAAATCGAGCCTGCGACGCACCATGAGCGCCACTACACCCACCCAGACCGCACCGAAGATCGTCGCCGACGGCGTTGATTTTCACTACGGCTCGTTTCATGCGTTGAAGGACATCAATGTCACGATTCCCGAGAAGAAGGTCACCGCATTCATCGGCCCCTCCGGCTGCGGAAAATCGACGTTTCTTCGGTGCCTGAACCGAATGAATGACCTCATCGACGGCACAAAGCTGACAGGAAAGGTCACGATTGACGGTTTTGATATTTACGAAAAGCAGGTCGACCCGGTCGCCCTTCGCAAGCAAGTCGGCATGGTGTTCCAAAAGCCAAACCCGTTCCCAATGTCGATCTACGACAACATCACGTACGGGCCAAAGCTGTACGGGAAGCGCAGCAAGTCTGAATTGGACGGGATCGTCGAGACTTGTCTTAAGCAAGCCGCCTTGTGGGACGACGTGAAGGACAAGTTGAAGAAGTCCGCACTTGAACTTTCTGGCGGACAGCAGCAACGACTCTGCATTGCCCGAACCCTTGCGGTTGACCCGAAAATCATTCTTATGGACGAGCCCTGTTCGGCTCTCGACCCGATTGCTACTTCTCGCATCGAAGACCTCATCTTTGAACTCAAAGAGAAGTACACGATCGTGATGGTCACCCACAACATGCAACAGGCCCAGCGCGCGAGCGACTTCACCGCGTTTTTCATGCTCGGCCGCCTGGTCGAAGTCAACACAACCCAAAACATCTTCTTGTATCCCCAAAAGAAAGAGACCGAAGACTACATCTCCGGTCGCTTTGGTTGATGCAAGCTCGATGCCTGTACAATGGTTGAATGCGGCGAATGCTTTTCGCAATTCCACTTCTGGTGGCGTGCCTCGGAACTCAAACCGCGCGAGCTGATTATGTCGTTGCACCGGACGAGGTCGATCCTAAGTCCGTCGTCTCTCCCAACGGTCAATTTCGAGTCAACATCGACCCCGATCACTCCGATGCGAGGACAGGCGCGAGCTACAAATTTTGGCGAAACGGGGTCCTCGTCTGGGAAAAGCATCTCCCATTCGCCTTGACACTTGCAGAGGTCACCGACAAGGGGGAACTGTGCGGAACGGCGACCACAACTTCAGCTAAGTCACGCTGGGCAATGTACCATGCGACCATTCTCGACAGACGGGGTCGGGTTAGGCTCCACCACCGCCAGAGTTGGTCAGACGCTAGTTTTCGTCCCAGACGATTCGGGCAGACACCGAGCATGATTACTACCAGCTCGAAAGCGGATCTGTTCCTAATCGACCTCTACACGACTGAGAGCAAAATCACGGCCTACAGGATTTCCACGGGCAAACTGGTTTCATCACCATTAGCAAACACGACCACGTTCGGAACTCAACCTCGGATGCGGCGATTCGTGCCCGGAACCAACTTGCTTCTTGTCCAAACCGTGACCGAGCAGGACTACTACAACACTCCCGAATTTGCGCTGTATACCCCTAGCGGGAAAAAGCTCTGGTCAACGATATTCAAGCAAGACTATCTAGTTGCCGACGAGGACTCACCCGAGGCTTACGCTGCTTCCGAGCTGAGAAACGGAGGCGCGATTCTCTCGCTCGCCGATCACGCCTTCCGGGTCAGGGAGCTGAAGTCCGGGCTGGATCGACGCTTCAATCTTGTCGCCCGCAACGGTTCTTACGCCGTGGAAGAAGGCGACTCCACAAAGCCGATCAAGCCGTCGCTTCCTGTCGTCCCACAACGGGAAGCGACGAAACTTCCCTCCATCAAGCTCGAATCCCCAGACAAACCCTCAATCTCCCCGATCGGCCTGATCACTGAGTTTTGCGTCATTGCGCCCGGCAAGTTTGCACACGTCAATCCAAGAAACAATGCTCTCGTCGTGTTCGACAAGGCGGGCAAAGTTGAGAAAGAAATTTCGCTGGCAAAAACCAACCAAACAAAGTGGGGGCGGATCGTGTACACCGGAAACGATACGGTTGTGCTGTCGGCTGATAGCGGCCCGAACCAGCGTGACCGAGACTACTGGAAGATTAAACTGAGCACAGGAAAAACCGAGTTGATTTTCACCTTCCCTAGGTTCTACGAGAACAGCTTGGCCTCGAAGGGCGACGGCACTTTCGTGATTCTTGGAGACCGAAACATCACCCAAACGTCTTCTGAAGTCGTTTCCGTACGCGACCTGAACGGAAAAGAGCTGGTCAAAATTGGCGACGAAATTGGTTACGGCGGCGGGCCATCCGAGTTCCTCGGCATCGAAGGCGTTGCGGTTCTTAAGGACGGAACTATCGCAGTGCTCTCCAACATTGAGGACACGATCCAATTCTTTTCTGCAAAAGGCGGGTACCTCAGAACCTGGGACCTCAAAAGGCTCTGGGGAGTGGAACCATCCTATCCCACAGAAATCCGCGAAGGACCCGCCGGGGAAATCCTGATCGTTGACACAACCGACACGAACCTCCTTTGGATCATGGACCGGAACGGCAAGGTGATCGCGAAGCCAAAGCCTGACTCGGTTCCGGCAGAATTTGACGTTGCCGACGTCGCATGGACCTCCGCCGGACTCTTTGTCAGCGACTCCAAAATGATCTACAAAATCACGCCCAAAGGCGAGGTCATCAACCGGATCGGCGAGCCCGAATCTCCGCAGGCCCTCAATGAAGTGGGTGATGTTGAATTTCTTGCCGACGGAACGATCTTCGCTACAGATGGGCGTTCAGGCAGAATCCATATCTTCGACAAAGGCGGAAAGTGGCTTGGCTCGCGACCGCCACGTTCGCGCGGCAAGTACGAACCGCATGACGTCTGGGCGGTGAGTCCGACGGAGTGCGCTTTTTATTCGGACAACACGCGAGTGACGACAATCGACCAGCAACTCCGGACAAGAACCCGGCCAGGAAAGGCCCGAATGTATAAGGAACGAGACCGGCGTCCTGACCGCACCTGGTTTCGTTGGAAGTCCCAGAAAAGTTTTAGTCTTGACGGATCGTACGTCGTTGGGGACATCGGAGGCAGATATTCGAGGGACTTAGCGGTCGTCTGCGGATACTCAGCCGACGGCAAGCCAAAATTCATGTTCTACTTACACCTACCGGAAGGCGAATCCCTTGGACAACCAGCGTTTGACGGCTCGCGAGTCTGGGCGAGTTTGGGAAACTACGCATACTGCTTTGACACCAAAGGCAAGGCTCTTTTTAAAGTTCCACTCAGCCGCGGCGGAGAACTCGCTATTGCAGGTGGGATATTAAACGTGTATTCTGAAGGCAACCAAATCGACCGGTACGTCCTTCCGCCCTGAGCTTCGGCGAGCTTGGGTAGCAAGTACACTGTAGGCGATGCCCAAACGCGAAGCGCCTGAACTCGAACGACTGCATGTGCGCATCGCCCACTCCGGACTCTGCTCCCGCAGGGCAGCTGAAAAGCTGATTCAGGAGGCTCGGGTGGAAGTCAATGACGAAGTTGTTGTCGAACTCGGCCGCAAAGTCGGCCCCGATGATGTCGTCAAAGTTGACGGAATCACCATCAAGGAAGCCAAGCTCTACACCCTCCTGTTCCACAAGCCCGCAGGAGTCGTGACGACACTTTTTGACCCTCAAAACCGACCGACCATCAAGCGATACTTGCCCGATTACGGCGTACAGCTCAAGCCCGTTGGACGCCTCGACAAAGACACCGACGGACTCCTGATCGTCACCAACGACGGCGAACTCGCCCTCCGAGTCACCCACCCCAGATACGGCCTCGAAAAGGAGTATCAGGTGATCGTCAAGGGGTATCCGCAGGAGAAGGACATCGACAAGCTCCGCAAAGGAATCTTCATCGAAGGCGGCAAAACTCAGCCTGCCCACGTTGAATTCGGCTTTGTTGACGACCGCAAGGAAACCACATCGTTCCGAATGACAATCAAAGAAGGTCGCAAGCGACAGGTTCGCCTGATGTGCGAGGCCATTGGTCACCCGGTGGTCAAACTCACTCGAATCCGCATCGGACCGTTCCTGCTGAAAGGGCTCTCGCCCGGCGAGTGCCGTCTGATGGGCAAGCAAGATTTGGACAAATTGCGTAAGATGATCGGACTAGATGTTTAAGGAGCTGTCAAAGCACCAACGTTTCGTCCTCATCATCGCCTGGCTCGGCTGGGTGTTCGACGTGATGGAGGCGTCCTTCTTCGGCCTCACCAAACAAGCGATGATGAAGGAAATGCTCGGAGCTGCCGAGTACGCCCGCATCGGCACCGAGTGGGAAGGTCGCATCCATGGTGGGATGATTATTGGGTGGGCCCTCGGTGGCCTCATCTTCGGAATTGTCGCCGACCGCTGGGGACGCGGGCGGACTCTGTTGCTAACCGTCTTCATCTACTGTGTTTTCACCGGCCTCACTTCCCTTTGCCAGACTCCTTCGCAAGTTCTTGGGGCTCGCTTTTTGACCGGGCTCGGGATCGGCGGCGAATGGGCCGCCGGAGCCGCGTTGATCGCGGAAACCGTTCCAAACGATTTCCGCGCTCGCGCAGCGGCGTTTTTGCAGACGGCGGCGGCGTTTGGTTCGATCATCGGAGTCTTTGTCTCCATCGGGGCGGGTTTCGCGAATTGGCGCTGGGTGTATGTCGCGGGGATTCTTCCGGCGGTTTTGTGTTTTGTCGCACGGTTTCGGTTGGAGTCTGATCACAAAACTCCCCCGAATGGGGGAGTCGGTGAGGCTCCGGGCGAACCGGTGGGGCTATTGGAATCACCTGAGTCTTCTGCGCTTACGACAGCCCCCACCAGTTCACTAACGTTCACTGACTCCCCCAATTCTGGGGGAGTGCCTCCGTCAAATCCCCTCCTCCAGCTCCTCACCACCCACCCCTACAATATCCGACTCCTCGCCGCCGTGCTCATCGGGGTCGTCGGAATCGCGGGCGGCGGAATCCTTCCCTTCTGGCTCCCGAACTTGATCAAAGACGCCCTGCCTGGCGCGAGCGACGCTACCGTCGCCTACTACAAGAACCTCACGATGATCGTGCTTCATCTGGGCACCCTCGCCGGAGTTCTGATCTTCCCTCCGCTCACCGACCGTTATGGTCGCCGACCTCTGTTCGCAGGATTTTTCATAGCGAGTGGTTTGATGCTTTATTTCACGGCGACAAAGGCGGTCTCGTTGCCGTTGCTGTTCATTCTTCCGCCACTGACGAGCTTCTTCGCTCTAGGCGTCACCGCTGGCTTCGGACTCTATTTCCCCGAGTTGTTTAGTACCAAGTTCCGTGCTACCGGAAGCGGCATCGCCTACAACACCGCCCGGATCCTGATCGCTCCGCTGCAGGCGTGGATCGGCACAAACGCCAAGACCCAGGGCGTCGGACCGACCATCGGCCTGGTCGCGACGATCTACGTTATCGGACTGATCGGACTGAGCTTTGCGCCCGAAACCAGGGGAAAGAAGCTAGAGGTCTAGTCACCCAGTTCTTCCAATCGCCGCTCTAGCCCACGTTTCACCGGAGCTGACATCGCGTTGGCCATTGCCCGCCGATACCACTCTCTAGCTTCCGTCTTGCGACCCAACTTTGTGAGAAAGAACGCCATGGCGGAAGCGTAGTGGGCGGGACGAGCGATCTTGATCTCGTCGGGCAAAGACCGCAACCCTTCTAACCCACGCTCAGCACCCTCGTGCTCTCCTACAGAGATGACAAAGGCGATCTGGTTCAACGGAGTCGGATAGAACTTCGCCAGCATCGAATGCCACTCCAAGACCTCCCCGGTCCCTGCACCCCTAACGATCGCCGCCGCTAGCCCTGCCTCAAGATGAAAGCGGGAGAGCAGTTTTGTCGACTGAGCCAAGGCAAGATAGTCGAAGCCCCGCCGAGTGTGAGCCTGGTTGATCTGCGCTGGATCCTGCTCTTCCCAAAAGATCATCTCTCCCTCTTGGCTCACCCGTGCAGGCATTCGAGCGCAGTGAAAGTGCATCAATGCCAGGAGCGCCTCCAGTTCGGCACACTGATTCGAGAGCAAACTCCTCAACTCTTCGCCAAGTCGCAGGGCCGAATACGCAAGCTCGGGCCGAACGTATTCATCGCCTCGACCAGCTTCGTACCCTTCGGTGAACATCAAGTAGAGCACGGTCAGGATAGAGGGCAAATGCTCCTCAGGATTACGGAGGGTAAGGTCCTCTACCGAGAGCTTTTCTTTGCTGCGGGTGATTCGGCGTTGAACAGCCTCTTCGGATTCCAACAAGAGCCGAGCGATATCGGCGGATGTCAGTCCAGCAAGGGTTCGCAGAGCAAGGCAGACCTGTTCGCGGATCGTCAGCTTTGGACTGCAAACCATGACGTAGAGGCCAATTTCGCTCGCTTCTACCCTGGAGGCGATAATGTTGTCCTCGTCCATGACAGCGTCCCTGCCAGTTTGCCGTAGCGTATCGATCAATCGTCGTTCGGCGACTTTCATCAGCCAGCCGCTTTGGTTATTCGGAGTACCATGATGCGGCCAAGAGCCGAGCGCAGTTACGAACGACTCCTGGACTGCATCTAGAATCGCTTCGACGTGCTCTGAGCCGAATTTCTTGGTGAGTCGAGCGACCATCGGTCGCCTGAATTCCGTGAAATTCGGCTCCGATTGCAACTCAGTACTCCATCTGCTCGCGGACTTCAACTTTGCTCCCGTGTAAGAGCGCTGGGCAGTCCTTTGCAATTGACACCGCTTCTTCAATGGATTCGGCTTTGAAGTAGTAGAAACCGCTGACAAGTTCCTGGGCAAGAACGTTGGGTCCTTCGGTGACCTCTAATGAAAAGGGCTGGATGGTTGCCCCGATTAGGCTGAGACCCTCTCCTGCGATCATCCTGCCCTCATCGATCAGCCTCTGGGTAAACGCCATGTACTTGGCAAGTGACTCCTGCATTTGCTCGGGCGGCAACGACTCCCACGCCTTTTCCTTTTCTGCGCTGCCGAAGATGGTGAGTAGGTAGTTTTTCATTTCCTTTTTTCCTTTTTGGGTGGCTGAGCTGACTTTTGCTCGCCTCATGATTGAAGTCGAAGCAGACCGGCAAAAACCGACAATCAATTTTTACTTTTTTGAAGATTGTTCCGTTGCGGTCCGGGCGAGATTCGATTCACCATGAATACTTGTGGACCAGGGGCCGGCGAATCTTCCATCCCGACGATCATCACGCCCTTGGAATCGCTCCGAATGCGGTCAATTTCGCGCCCGTCCGGGTCGAGCCGTATCACCTCGACTTGTCGCGAACTTTTAGTGAAATAGGTGGGAATGTAACCGTAATAAAACATTTGCGAAATCGAGCCGCGCTCAAAACGGCCAATGCCGTCCTTCACCCTAATCACGCATTCCACCTCTGGGAGCCATGATGCCGATCCGAATCCCTCGATCACAAACTTTGCGGGAAGATCACCATGCAATTTGACCACCAGCTTCGCTTGGTCTCCCAATAGGTATGGTCCGACAATCAAAAACCCGACGTACAGAGTGAAGGCCGCGCCGGCCAAGTAACGTAATATCCGGCGCGCCGGACTCGCTTTTTTGGTCGCAACGCGGACCTCCATATCCCGATTATGAGCCATGGCCGCCGGGACGGTTTGGTTACCTCCCGATTCGGGTGAACGACTTGATGTAACATGCGCAAGTGTTGACATCGGCTACAGTCCTGGCTTACGGCATGCTCGGAGCCCAAGGAGCCCCAAAAAGAGCCAGTTTCCCGACGACCCGCACCCTGAACGCCCGCTCTTTGACGCAAGCGACCAAACTACTTAACGTCAGCTCTGACGACCGGATTGAACCCAAAGGGATGACATGGGTGACCCTTGGGGATCGGCTTGAGCGAGATTGCCTCTCTGGAACCGATGGTATCACGGAAGTGATCGCCAAGCTCCGAGCCTCCAACAGCGATTTCCGCAAGCAGTTCTTCATCTTCTACATGACTCTGACTGCAGTGGTGAAAGATCAGGACCGGGAGTGGTTTGTAAACAAGTTCGGGGGTCTTCCCTCGGTCTTGCCTTTTTCTGGTGAGCCGCTCTCGGATCGAGGTTACTTCCCGCTAAAGTACAACTGGCCCTGGGAGTATGAGCCTCGCAGTAAGTTCAACTTCCGAGCCAGTTTTTATCAAGTTGGTCGAGCGGCGAGAGTAGATTCTTTTTGGCAACAAGCCAAGGCGGACAACATCTACCCTCGGCTCAGGTGAAGGCAGTGCGGAACTCCGCGGGATCACAAACTTGCATACCAAACGATCCACACCGATACCATCGACATGACTTCCTTGAACCTCGTCCAGCCCGAATTCGAGCGGTCGGCGGAAACCGAGGTGATGACGACCAGAGCCAGCGCGGTGGAAAAGGCGAAGACGGCCCCATACGTCCATGCAAACATGATGATCGCCGAGAACACGGCGATGGCTACCGTGACAAGTTGACGTTTTGAGCCACGTTTGCGGGCTTTGGTCGAGAATATAAGCGGCTCGACTCCGACGCGTACGAGCACCGAAAACCCGAACGCCACGACCGTCAAAGCGACCCAGCCGGGAACCGGGCGTACATCCGGACCGAGCCAAATGTCCGAAGTGTGAGGATGGGGACCCAGAGCCGCCGCAACCGTCGAGCCCACCACCGCGAGGGTCCCCAGCATGCAGGTCCACCATCTCGCGGCGATCACGTCCATGAGCCGAGACTACCTGCAGTACCGATCAACTTTCAGTAACACCTGAAAGCAAAACACCCCATTTCGCACCGAACTCCTCGCGAAACGTGACCAAAAACCAGCCACAATCAAGCACCCCCAGCCGTCTGTAAGAAAGCCTGAATGCCCCAGAACTTCGTCCACCTGCATAACCACACCGAGTATTCGTTGCTCGACGGCGCTAATCGCATCCCCGACCTGATCCAGCGCGCCGCCGACCTCGGTATGCCGGGCATGGCGATCTCCGATCACGGCGTTATGTTCGGTGTGATGGAGTTCTACATGGAGGCCAAGAAAAAGGGGATCAAGCCCATTCTCGGTGTCGAGGCCTACGTCGCTCCGCGTGGGATGGACAAAAAGGACGGCCGAGCCGACCGAGAGAACTTTCACCTTCTACTGTTGGCGAAGGACCTTGAAGGCTATCGCAACCTCTGCAAACTCTCCTCAATCGCCGCGTTGAAGGGATTCTATGGCAAACCCCGCGTGGATCACGATGTCCTCCGTGCGCACAGCAAAGGCGTCATCGCAACTTCAGCTTGTTTGGGTTCCGAAGTATGTCAGGCTCTGATGAAGGGCGAATATGACCAGGCCCAGTACATCGCGGGGATGTACGCTGAGATGTTCGGGCAGGAGAATTTCTTCATTGAGCTTCAGGATCACGGCCTCAAGGAACAGCACGATATTTTTGAGCCGCTTTGCAAGATCGCCCGCGAGTTAAAGCTCCAGACTATCGCGACCAACGACGCCCACTACCTTTGCAAGGGAGATTCCAAAGCCCACGACGTTCTGCTGTGCGTCCAAACTGGCGAGCTCGTCGCCAACACGAACCGAATGAAGTTCGAGACCAACGAGTTCTTCATCAAGACCCAGGACGAAATGGCGGCCCTGTTCCCGGAGCATCCCGAGGCCCTGGAAAACACGCTGCGGGTCATGGAGATGTGCAACGTCGAGCTCGACAAGAGCCGCGCGCCGATGCCTCAGCCGAATATTCCGGACGGCCTTGACAGCACCGCCTACCTTCGCCAGCTCTGCGAAGAAGGGCTTTTACGCCGCGCCCGCAATCCAGAATCGAAGCTCGAACGGCTCAACTTTGAACTGGGAATCATTGAGCAGACCGGCTTCGCCGACTACATGCTCCTCGTTCGCGAGTTCGCACAGGAATCGCGAGACCGGGGAATCTTCTTTGGAGTTCGCGGCTCTGCAGCAGGTTCTCTTGTCGGTTACACCCTCGGTATCACCGACGTCGATGCCGTCGATTACGACCTCACATTCGAACGATTCCTCAACCCAGAACGAATCTCCATGCCGGATATCGACATGGACTTTGAGGACGCACGGCGTGACGAGATCATCAAGTGGGTCACCGAGCGATTCGGCGAGGACCACGTTGCACAGATCGTCACGTTCGGAACAATGGGCGCTAAGGCTGCGATCAAGGACTGCGGACGGGTCCTTGGCTACACACCACAAGAAACCGACAAAATAACCAAACTCATCCCTGGCGTGCCTGGAATGACGCTGGATAAGGCTTTCAAAGAAGTTACTGAGTTCCGCGAAACCATCAAGGCTGATCCACGCATTCAGAGCCTCTTCGACACTGCCAAGTCCGTCGAAGGCATGGCCCGTAACAGCGGCGTCCACGCCGCCGGAATCGTCATCTCCCGCGACCCGCTGGTCGACTACGTTCCGCTTTATAAAGGCAACGACGGGCAGGCAGTCACAGCCTATGAGATGGGGATTCTGGAGAAGATTGGTCTTCTCAAGATGGACTTCCTCGGTCTTTCCAACCTAACAGTTTTGGCTAAATGCGTCGGGCTGATCCGGCAAAGTCAAGGAATCGAAGTCGACCCTCGAAATGCCGATGAGGCCGACCAAAAGACGTGGGACATGCTGGCTCGCGGCGAAACGACCGGCGTCTTCCAACTTGAAGGCGGCGGAATGACCCGCTGGGTGACCCAGCTCAAACCCGCTTCGGTGAGGGAGCTCGCCGCGATGGTGGCTCTCTACCGTCCGGGACCAATGGGCGAGATTCCGAAGTTCATCGACTACAAGTTCGAGAGAGCCAAGCCAACCTATCTCGACCCAAGAATGGAGCCGATATTAAGGGAAACCTACGGGATCATCGTCTACCAAGACCAGGTTCTCAAGCTCGTCCAGGCCCTCGCGGGATTCAGCCTCGGCAAAGCCGACATCCTTCGCCGCGCAATGGGAAAGAAGGATCTCAAAGAGATGCAGCGGATGCAGGTCGAGTTCCTCGAAGGCACCCGCAAAAACGAGATTCGCGACGAGGATGCAAACAAGGTCTGGGAGCTCCTACTTCCCTTCGCCGGCTACGCATTCAACAAGGCCCATGCGGTTTGTTACGCGATTTTGAGTCACCAAACAGCATTCCTGAAGGCTAACTATCCGGTCGAGTACATGGCGGCTCTTCTCGCCGTCTACCGAACCAAGGAAGACCGCGTTACCGCGTTCATCGAAGAGTGCCGTCGCATGAAGATCACGGTTCTTCCGCCAGATGTGAACGCTTCCGAAGCGGACTTCAGCATAGAGAAGGTAAAGAATCGCTCAGTGATTCGGTTTGGACTCGGCGCGATCAAGGGGGTAGGCGATGGAATCGTTGAGGCGATCATCAAGGACCGAACCGAGAACGGACCCTTCACACACCTGTTCGAATTCTGCGAAAGAATTCGCCCAAGCGGAATGAACAAGACCGCCCTTGATGCGCTCATCAAATCAGGCTCACTAGACAGCATCGATCCCAACCGCGCCAAGCTGATCGAGCACGCCGACGGCGCAATGGTCTTTGCCGACAACCTCGCAAAATCCAAAGCAGCAGGTCAAGACTCGCTATTCCTCGGCGAAGCCGAGGACGTGACCGCGACGAACTACCCGGTCATCCCCGAAATCGACGCCTACGGACGTTCCGAAAAGCTGGCATTCGAGAAGGAAGTGCTCGGAATCTACGTCTCCGATCACCCTCTGCGGGGCCTTGAACGGGTACTTCAGAAGGCGGCAACCAACACCTGCGCGAGCATAGAGGAAGCCGAAGAGGGGAGCAAAGTCAAGCTTGCGGGAGTTATCGCCAGCACTCGAACAATCCTCACAAAGAGCGGAAACAAGATGCTCTCGATGACTCTCGAAGATTTCACCGGCGTTGCCCGTTGCATTGTTTTCGCGGGAACCCTTGAAAAGTTCGCCTCAGCACTCACGAAAGATCAAGTCGTGACGATCACCGGCGAAGTGGTTGTGAACGAGCGGCAGGGCGAAAAGTCTAGCGAAATCAGGCTTTTTGAAGCGAAACCGCTCGAAGGCTCCCTCGATATCGATCTGCATAGCCTTTCTGACCAAGCCGGGCTTTATGTCAAGATTTCGCGATCCACGAAGAGCGATCTCAACGTTTTCCGCAAGCTCGTCCAGGACCACCCGGGAGACCATGAGGTGTTCATACAAATGCTCCCGGAAAGCGACTACCTGCCGATCCCGCTTGGGTTGATGGTTAAGCCGAGCGACATGCTCTGCGCCGAGCTTCGCAAACTCTTCGGGCGAGAGGCGGTTGATCTTCGTAGCCACGGGGAACCGGGTGCGGTCTAAGCACGTTTAACCTAAAAGGGTAAATTATGAGGGTGAAATTGGTTCGTCTCGTCTCTTTGGCGTCGCTGTTTACGATTACCTCCGCCGCGCTCGCCCGAGACGCTTTTGACTTGCAGGTCGCAAACGTTGAGATCATGCGAGATAGGGCTGTTCAAGACGAACTCGGAATCACCGAGGGTCAGCGCAAAAACCTGAACGGTTTCGCCGACAAGTTCAATGCGGCAAATAACGCCAAGATTGAAGAGTACAAGAAAGCGAAGAAACAGCCGGATATGGCGTTTCAGAAGTTCACATACGGCGAGTATGTCAAAATGCGAACCGCAGTTCTCGGTGGCATTTCGGATGGTCAGTTGAAGCGTCTTCGCGAAATCACGATCCAAGCTGCCGGACCCCGAGCAATTCTTGACAAAAACGTCGCGACAAAGATTGGCCTCACCGACAAGGATTACAGCTTCATCCGCTCGACAATCATTGCCTCGGACCAGAAGATCGCGAAGATCAAGGGCGAGGTCGGTGAAGGCATTCGAAAGAAGTACGAAAAAACTGCCAAACCGAAGACCCAGAAAGAAGCCGAAGCGCTGAACAAGAAAGTCCAGGCAGACATTGCCGCGGCAATGAAAAAGCGCGAGCCCGAACTCAAAGCACTCGTGACAGCTTCAGACAACAAGGTCAAATCGGTTGTCAAACAAACCCACCTCGACAAGCTCAAAGCACTTGCTGGAAAGCCGTTCGTCCCTAAGGCGAAGAAATGACCCTGACCGAGAAGTTCTCTGACCTCGCGAGCCGAGGGGAAAAGGCTCTCGTCTGCTTCTTCACCGCCGGAGACCAGCCCCTGGTGGATCTTCCCCGGATCGTCTCGATTCTGGAAGAAGCAGGAGCCGATGCGATTGAGATCGGAATACCCTTTTCCGATCCTTTTGGCGAGGGGCCAACGATTCAGCACTCCTCACAGCGCGCTCTGGAAAACGGAGCAACCGTCTCCAAGATTCTTGATGCAATTTCTCGTTGTAACGCATCGATTCCGCTGGTCACGATGGGTTATTACAATCCAATTCTGAGAACCGGCCTCGATGCGTACGCAACTGGATCAAAACAAGCTGGCTGTACGGGGACGATTATCAGCGACCTTATCCCGGATGAAGCTGATGACTGGGATGCCGCCTCCGCACGAGCCGGGTTGGAAACGATTTACCTGTGTGCCCCCACCTCGACTTCGACGCGAATTGAAGAGGTCGCTCGTCGCTCGACGGGCTTTGTCTACGCGGTTTCTCGAACCGGCGTCACTGGAGCCGAAAGTGCGGTTCCACCCGAAGTGAAGGAGCTCGTCGCCCGGGTGCGAGCCTTGACTCCAAAGCCGGTTTGTGTTGGCTTTGGAATATCAAAGCCAGAACATGTCCGAATGGTCTGCTCGGTAGCCGACGGAGCCGTGGTAGGATCTGCGCTCGTGAAGTGCCTCCACGAGCACTGGGGTACCGCTGATGCGGAGTCACAAGTATCAGCGCTGGTGAAAGAGCTCAAAGCAGCTACGCATTAGGGTGGGTTGCTTACAGCTTCGACAAATCTGGTCGTAATCGATAAACCGAAGTCGCTCTTTGGATCATGTTCGCGACCGAAAGGATCGTCCCCTCGTCGTAGAGACGCCCAATCAAGGAAACTCCAATTGGACGACCTTGGTCGTTCACGCCCATGGGGATGAATATCTGGGGATGTCCGGTCAGGTTGGTGGTCACCAAAACATCTCCTGCACGTTCTGGGATCACAACCACATCGAAATCAGCTAACTCCTCCTCAAACTTCTTCATAAGCGGGGTCCTTGCCCGCATTGCTTGGATGTAGTCAACGCCAGAGTGCAATTCCGACGCCCGAAAGATCGGCGGCCATAGAGAACCTTTCATCGTGTCAACTCGTCCGTCGCGAGTGATTTCGTCAAATGCGGCGGCGGCCTCGATGGAGAGAACCTCATCGACGCCATCCGTTGAGGGCGAAAACTTTACGCCCTTCAGCTTCGCTCCCATGCCTTGCAGAAGTGGGCCAACCGGACCGATCTCTTTGGCAACATCGTCTTCGTCAAAACCCTGGCTTGCCATCACTCCAATCTTGAGCTTGCTCAGGTCAACAGTTGGCCGGTACGTGAACGGATAATCCACAGCCATTTGGTCCTTGCCATCTGATCCGTGAATCGCAGCTAAAACCATCGCACAATCCTCAGCGCATCGGCAAAGTGGACCGACCTTGTCCATCGTCCACGAGAGCGCCATTGCTCCAAACCGACTGGTTCGCCCAAAGGTCGGTCTTAGGCCAGTGACGCGGCAACGCTGGGAAGGCGAAATGATTGAGCCGAGGGTCTCGGTACCGATTCCAAAGGCGAAGAGCCCGGCCGCAACTCCGCTGGCCGAGCCAGCCGATGAGCCACTAGAACCCTGCTTCGGATTCCAGGGATTCAGAGTGAGTCCCCCAAACCAACGGTCTCCGTACGCCAGTGCACCAACCGAAGTCTTCGCGACGCAAATCGCCCCTGCAGCGGTCAACTTCACAAACACGGTGGAATTGTAGGCGAGGGATTGATCTTTGAAAGGTTCTGCCCCCCACGTCGTGACGTAGTCCTTGACAGCGAACAAGTCTTTGATTCCGTAGGGAATGCCGTGGAGCGGTCCCCGGTACTTCCCTTTCTGAATCTCCTCGTGGGCTTTTTTAGCTTGGGCCCGGGCGAGGTCTTCAGTCAGCGTAATGACGCAGAGCAGCTTGGGCCCAAACTCTTTGAGTCGCTTGAGATAGAGTTCAGTGAGTTCGATTGGCGAAAGCTGCTTGGATTTGATCAAGTGGCTCAGTTCACTGACAGTCAAAAAAGCAATATCCTCATCTTTGGAGGGTTTAGTCAAATTCTTGGGAGCAGTGCTTCGGACGTCGTTCTTGTACCCAGTCCTAGGCTTCTTTCCTTGCGGGACGAAGTTAAAGGCCGGCGAAATGTCGTTGCTTAGACCTGTTGCTCGAAGCTTCTGGAGCGCATCGTGGCCAGGCGAAAAAGAGCTAAGGACGCCTTTGCGTTGTTCGTCAGTGAGCGAGATTCCAGCAAGCTTTTCGGCGGCCTTGATGTCTTCCAAGGTCACCTTACCGGTTTGGCCAGCGATCACCTGTAAAGGGGCACTTAGAGCTAACAACGAACCCGACAAAAAGTGCTTCCGCGATATCCCGGCATCAAAACCCATCTTGGAATTCTACTCGTTTGCCCACTTGTTGATCAGCCACCAGTTTGCTTGATCATGCGGTACGAACTTTGGATGAATCAACGTCTCAAAAGACGGCAAGTACCCGAGAGAGCCGCCGCCGTACTGCTTTATCCGAATGATCACTTCCTCGACATACCGCCGAGCCTTTTGGCAACGGTGGATATCTGCCAGCGAGCCGCACGAGTTGATACTGGTCGCCACTGCGATCTTCTCCAAATCTTCAAAAATCTGGCGGCACGGGGCGAGGTGATTCATCGCCTCACCGGGCTTCCTCTCTGCGTATGCACTAGCCGACTTATCAACCTGCCGGACGAACTCGATCGACTTCTTGACGAACTGACTGACGCCCCTCTGGTCCGAATCCAGAGCAAATGCCGTCGCTCGCTCGGCAATCTCCCAAGCCTTTTCTCCGCCGGGGCCAAGAAGGCTTTCTCGGTCGCGTAGCCAAAGCAGGAACGGGTTGGAGTAGAGCAAAAGGCGGCACTTGATACCGCTTCTGATT
This sequence comes from Armatimonadota bacterium, assembly GCA_037138755.1. Taxonomy (NCBI): domain Bacteria; kingdom Bacillati; phylum Armatimonadota; species Armatimonadota bacterium. The sequence continues at coordinate 398,856 of JBAXHT010000003.1, forward strand.
CCGCCGAATGCGAACCAGTCGCCGTTCAAAAACGGATCTGCCGCAAGGAGTTTGAGTTTCTCCTCAAGTTCATTCGTACCTCTGAACATTGATGACAAACCGCATTCCTGCAGCTCAACTCCCATCAATCGAGCCCATTCTTCTTGGGTTTCGGAGTGTTTGAGATAGGACTTCAGCAGTTGTCCCTGTTTCCAAGAGGAGCCACTAAGCTGTCCAAAACCTGCGACGTCCTCACGGTACATCGCGATATCCTCATCCCGGGTCCCGGATTCGATAGGAAATCCGCGTCCGACCTCAGGTTGCGCACAGCTCAAAATCGCTCCGCACCCCTCGATGACTGGCAGAATCGTGTTGTAGTTCCCCATGAGCCCCAGTTCCCAGGTTGTAACGCAAACTCCTTCGACCCCAAGCCGCTCGGCGGCTTCCGCGTGCTCGGTCACGTTGCGCTCGGTCTGCGGCAGGTGACACCAAGCCGCGTTATAGGTATGAACTGCCGGGCAAAACACCGTCCGAAATCCCTTCTCTCGGAACAGTTCGGACGTGTATTCGGGAGATTTGAAGTACTGCCAGTCAAAGATCACTGTCTCCTTCGGCATGGATTCGAGCGCGGAAGGATGTTCGAAATACATATCTCCCCAGACCCCCGGGGTACGCCCCAGATCGACCACTCTCTGAGCCAGCGGGGCAAAGTGGCGAGCGTACAATGCTGCCTTCCCATCGCCTTCCTGCGCTTCTACAAATGCCCGCGAAGCTCCTCGCCCGAGCTGGGCCGTTTCGTCACCGCCAATGTGAATCAGCTCCGAGTCAAAGATTGACACGGCATCATCAACAATCGACTCACACAGCGAGACAAACTTAGGATTGATCGGATCGCCCGACATTCCGGCGAACCGCTCACAAGCGAACTGCTCGCCACCCGAGGAATACAAGAACCCTTCAAAATGTCCGAGCAAGTTGATAAACGGCACGATTTGAAGCTCTTTGAACTCCTTCTGCAACGACTTCACTAACTCTGGCGTCAAGGCACCCAGACCCGCGACCCAGGGCACCGAAGGATAGGCGAATCGATGCTCCAGATACAGCCCAAGAGCGTTATAGCCCGAGTCCAGAGACAATTTACACAGATGCCGCATGTACGCTGGCGTCGGGCACTGCTCCCGCGCGATGTCGTACAGCCACATCCGCAGCTTCATCGACCTAGCCCCACTGCCCGAACAATTCACTGATGGAAGTGTTCTGGTTGATTCGCTTAATCGCCGCCGCAATCAACGGCGCCGCCGAAAGGACGGTCAGCTTGGGGAACAACTTGTCCTCCGGAAGGTTGACCGTATCCAAGACGACGACTTCTGAGATGCAGCTATCTTGGAGCCTTTGGGTTGCGGGAGCGGAGAGAATCGCGTGGGTGCAGCACGCTATGACTTCTTTCGCTCCTCGATCCATCAGGGCTTGGGCACCGGAAGCAATTGACCCGCCAGTGTCGATCATGTCATCGATCATCACGCAACGCTTACCTTTGAAGTCTCCAACGATTTCTACGACCTCAACCTGATTCGGTGCCGGACGCCGCTTCGCAATAACAATGAACGGACACTTCAGCATGTCCGCGAGTTTCTTCGCACGTCCGACCCCGCCGACATCTGGTGCGACGACGCAGACATCGTCTTGGTTTGCCAGTCCCTTCTTGATGAAATAATCTCCCAAAATGGGCCCACCATAAAGGTGGTCCACCGGAATATTGAAGAAGCCCTGGATCTGGTCGGCGTGGAGGTCAAGAGTCACGACTCGTGAAGCCCCAGCCATTTGGATGAAGTCCGCCACCAGTCGAGCTGTGATCGGCTCCCGCGGCTTCACCTTCTTGTCCTGACGAGCGTAGCCGTAGTACGGCATGACCACCGTAATCCGCTTCGCCGACGCCCTTCGGAACGCATCGAGAAGGATGAACAGCTCCATCAGATTATCGTTCGCCGGAGCGCAGGTGGGTTGGAGAATGAACACGTCTGACCCGCGAGCCGACTCTTCGATCATAATCCGAATTTCGCCGTCCGCGAACTTGGAAGCCTTGAGTTTGCCCAGCGGAGCACCCAGCTCTGCAGCAACTTTCGTGGCCAAAGAAGGGTTCGCGTTGCCGGCAAACAGCTTGATGTCGTTGGTTGGTTCGTTCATTCTGATTTGTTTTCGTGTTGTTGCCGACGCCGTTCAGCCCACCCATCCTTGGTTACCTGACGAGCTCGTCCAAACCCGGCTCCGCCGGCAGGAATCTCGTCGGTGATGACTGATCCTGCCGCCGTGAGCGCCCCGTCGCCGATGGTTACCGGAGCGACAAGCGTTGAATTTGAACCCACAAAAACGTTCTTTCCGATCGTTGTGCGGCTTTTCTTGTAGCCGTCGTAATTGCAGGTGATCGTGCCTGCGCCAATATTGGTCTCTTCGCCAATCTCGCTATCGCCAATGTACGTGAGGTGGTTAACCTTCACGCCTTCGTGGAGGAGTGAACGGTTGACCTCGACGAAGTTGCCGAGACGCACTCCGGCTTTCAGAACCGTCTTCGGACGGACATTTGCAAATGGCCCGATTCGGCACTCGTTGCCAATCAGCGCCTCGTAGCCGTGTGAAAGAAAAATATAGCAATCGTCTCCGACCTGCATATCGGTCAACTTCACCTGGGGTCCGATTCGACTTCCCTTGCCGATGTTCGTTCCGCCTTCCAGGTAAGTGTTCGGCTCGATGACCGCATCCTGACCGATCACGACTCGAGGCCCAATATACGTTGAGGCTGGATCAACAATCGTCACCCCGGCGCGCATGTGTCGCTCGTTGATCTGCTTTCGCAAGATCGCGTTTGCCTCTGCCAGCTGGACACGGTCATTGACTCCCAAGAGGATCGCCGGATCATCACTGATAAACGCGCTCACAGGTCGCCCCGATCCAGCGAAGTAGCCTACGATATCCGTGAGGTAGTACTCGCCCTGAGCATTGTCCGACTTTAGTGTTTTCAATGCCTCGCGCAGGGCGGCCGCTTCGACGCAATACATTCCCGCATTCGCATGCCGAATCTGCTTCTCGACGTCGGTTGCGTCCTTTTGTTCCACGACTCTGGTTGCTTTGTCGCCTTCAACAACAACGCGACCATATCCGGAGGCGTCCATCAAGAGAGCTACCGACAACGTACAAACCCCGCTGTGCGCACCGAGGAATTCGCTGAAATAGTCGGTCGAAATCAGTGGCGTGTCTCCGCAGGCGATGAGGACCGTTCCCTCGATCTCGCCGAGTTCGGCCAGCGCACACTGAACCGCGTGACCGGTCCCAAGCTGCTCATGCTGCCAGGCGTACTTGTAGCCGTCGCCGAGTTCAGAGATCAGAGATTCCCCACCGTGCCCGACGACGATAATCACCTCGTCAACCCCGGCAGCGATCATGTTATCCGCCACAAGTTTGACCATCGGAACTCCGCAAACACGGTGCAAGCACTTTGGCAGATCCGACTTCATCCGGGTGCCCTTCCCCGCAGCAAGAATCAATCCGGTCGTCGTGGCTTTCGGCATAAGAGGGCGATTCATTTTGCCTCTTTTAACGTGGCGTTTACAAGGGTGAAAGCCATCGGCTGCCCGTAGCCTTCAAATCAAGCCTTCGGCAATCCGAGGTTCCCACTCATCTGATAGCTGAAGTCTGAAGTCTGAAGACTGTAAACTTCCAACATGTCCGTCCACGTCGTCGATCACCCCCTTGCCCAGCACTACCTGGCGCAGCTGCGCGACGTAAACACACAGCCCGAACGGTTTCGGCGCATCTCACGACACCTGACCACATTGCTCGTGATTGAAGCCACAAAGTCGCTTCTTCAGGTCGAAGAAACGGTGGTCACGCCGATCCAAAATACCAAGGTCCACATGCTCGGCGAAGGGCTCGCGGCAGTTCCGATCCTTCGAGCCGGTCTCTCTATGCTCGAGCCCGTCCTCGAACTGTTTCCCGACGTTGCGGTTGGCTACGTCGGCCTCGAGCGTAACGAGGACACCGCCGAAGCCCGCCGTTACTACATGAAGCTCCCGAGGCTCGAAGGCCGATTCTGCCTTGCCCTCGACCCAATGCTCGCCACGGGCGGCTCAGCGGCGAAGGCGATTACCGAGTTGAAGGCAAACGGCGCTAAGAAGGTCGCAATGGTCTGCGTGATCTCCGCTCCGGAAGGGATTGCCTTCCTCCAAGGGGAGCATCCAGATGTCGAGGTTTTCACGGCGTCGGTGGATGAACGACTAAACGACAAAAAGTACATCGTGCCAGGACTGGGAGACTTCGGCGACCGATTGTATGGGACGATGTAATCGCGGCTTATTGCAGCCTAGGCATGATTAGTTTAATCAACAGGCAGACAAATCCAAATCCGACAACTACCTTTGCACCTCGTAGCCGGTGGATTTTGAGCTTATCTTTCATTTCCCCGTTGAAACGAAGTCAGCATTCTTAGGTTCGGCACGATAAACTAAACCCATGAAACCCAGATTGCAAGAAGCCGCGTTGCTCCTTGCGATCTTTTTCGACATGGTGGGGTTCACCATGTTGATCCCGAACATTCAGCTTCGCGCTGACTCCCTCCTCGGGGCCCACGCGCTTAAAGGCCCTATCATCGGGCTACTCCTTCAAAGCACGTTTATCATCCAGCTCATTGCTTCTCCCCAGTGGGGGCGCTTTGCCGACCGCGTCGGCGGCAAGAAAGTCTTTGTCGCCTGCCAGTGGCTCAGCGCACTCGCAATGCTGCTCTACGGCCTCGCTGAATCCATTCCCCTCCTCTTCCTCAGCCGAATCATGGCGGGCTTCGGCTCGGCTAACATTGCCGTTGGCCAATCCATGATCGTCGCCAGTACCGACGAGACCCATCGAAAGGTCGTCCTTGGCCGCCTCAGCGCGGCGATCTCGGCCGGGAGCATCCTTGGCCCGGCGATCGGCGGATTCAGCGCGCACTACTTCGGCAATCATTGGATCGGCGTCGTCGGAGCCGCCATCTCCGCCGCCGGGGGCCTTCTGGTCCTCGCTTTTGTTCCCGAGATCAAGCCTGCCCCAAAAGAGCACCAGAAGCTCAAATGGATCGACCTCAGCTTCTTCCAGAAATACCCCTCAATCAAGCCATTCTTCTGGATTGCGGTCGCCGCCAGCTTTGCCCTCGCCACTCTCGAAGGCACCTTTGGACGCCTGATCCGGGACACCCTCGGATACGGGGAACGCGAGTTTGGAATCATCTTTAGCTATGAAGGACTGCTCGGCGTTCTGGTCAGTGCCTTCTTTCTTCAGTGGCTTGGACGAAAGTTCTGCGACACGACACTGCTCAGAATTGGCTACATCCTCCAAGGTGTCGGCCTCGTGGTCAACCCCTTCGTCGCACCGCTCATCAGCATCGCACCCGGCATGGTCTGGCTGATCCTCGCATCCACGTTTTATGCTGTCGGGGCCGGAATTGTCAGCCCGACCCTCAGCGCCCTCACCTCCAACTCAGTGCCCGACGAAGCCCAAGGCGAACTCTTCGGAAACCTCCAAGCCGCCCGGACGTTTGGGTTCATCATCGGCCCAATCGTCGGCGGAGCCCTTTTCGACATCTGGCATGCCGCGCCATATATCTTCGCTGCCTTGGTCTGCCTCGCTGTCGCATTTGCCCTCCCTGCAATCTGCGCCTGCCACCCGAAGAAGGCATGAACGGCAAGGACCTCCGCGTCGAACTGCTGAGGGAGGCCTACGCCGAAGGATGGTTTCCGATGACCGTGGACGAAGAAGCCAATGAAGTCGAGTGGTTCCAACCTTATGAGCGTTGCTTGTTTCCGGTCGAAGGAATCCGAGTCTCGAAATCCCTCCGGAAAACTCTGAACTCCAACACGTTCACTGTCACGTTTGACACAGCCTTTGAAGAAGTCATGTGGGCGTGCCGACGGCCAGAGGACAATTGGATCACCAAAGATTTCGTCCGGGTGTACGGAGAAGCCCATAGGCAAGGCTGGGGGCATTCCTGTGAAGTTTGGCTCGCGGAAGAGCTGGTTGGCGGAACTTACGGGCTTGCCCTTGGCGGCGCCTTCTTCGCTGAATCAATGTTTCACAGAGTGACCGATGCGTCGAAAGTCGCACTCTTCCACATGGTCGAAACTTGCCGCGCAAAAGGGTTCGTACTCTTTGATGCACAAATCTTGAATCCTCACCTTGCATCGCTCGGGGCTTACACGATCACAAATCAGGCATATATGCATATGATGAAGAGCGCGTTAAGGGTGCGAACAGAGTGGTCTACTTGACTTTTGGTTCAGGATTTGCTATGAATGAATCGGTATTCTAACCAAGAGGCACAATGGCGTCCAAAATCATGACCATCACCGAGATCGAATCAGCTTATAAAAAGCTGGGCAGCGATCCTAACATGCGAGCGCTTTCGGCAGTTCTGAGAATTGGCGCGGAGCAGATCGAACGACGCGGCCGCCTCGGAATCTTCCGAAACCTCGTCTTCATCACCGCCTGTCTTGCAATTCTGTTTACAATTGTTGCCGCGACGCCGCTGGTTCCCCAAAAGGTCAAGGCGGCCTTGCAAATTTGGGAATACATTTCGGTCGGTGTCTGCGTTTTCTCGGTCGGCATCCTTTGGCGTGTTCGTAGCAAGCTCGAGGTTTATCTGCAGGATCAGAACAAGATTCGCGCCCTTATGGTCGAGTATTCCCAGCGGATCGTCGGTGTTCCAACCTTTAACCCAACTCCGCTCTCCGAAGAATTGCGTGGCACGCTGCGCGAAGCTCTTCGCAAGCAAGGCGGCGGAAGCTCCGACCTCGAAGCAATCGTTGACCGAAGCTAAAGTATGCTTGCCGCATGATTGCGGGTTCGCTGATTCTTGGTTCTAGTTCGATCCTCATTTCTGGAGGATTGCTGGTTGATGGCAGCGGAGCGAAGCCTCGAATCGCCGATGTTCGCCTCCGCGGTTCTGCGATTCTCGCCATCGGCTCGCTCAAGCCGCTTCGGGGCGAAACCGTTATCTCCGCAAAGGGTTTAGTCGTCTCACCCGGCTTCATCGATGCTCACAGCCATGCGCTGGGAGGCATAGAGAAGGAGCCGACTGCGCTTAGCCAACTGATGCAAGGCATTACCACCGCCGTGGGTGGTCAAGACGGAGGTTGGTCACAGCCCATCGCCAAAGAGTTCGCCGAAATCGAGCGAATCAAGCCATCCATCAACTTCGCGCTCTTTTCTGGCCACGGTGGGCTCCGGGCCGAGGCGATGGGCAAAGACTACAAGCGAGTTGCAACCGCCGCCGAGATCGAGCGAATGAAGGCACTCTTATCTGCCGACATGAGGGCGGGAGCACTCGGCCTCAGTAGCGGCCTCGAATACGATCCCGGCTACTACAGCGACACCAACGAACTCGTTCAACTCGCCAAGGTTGCGAAACAAGGCATCTACATCTCCCACGTCCGCGACGAGGCCGATAAGGCAATGGAAGCTTTCCAGGAACTGGCGAAAATCGGAAAAGAGGGTTCTCTTCACGCTCAGATTAGCCACATCAAGCTGGGAAGCAAAGCGGTCTGGAACAAAACCGCTGATGTTCTGAAGCTGATCGAAAAGGAAAAACTGACCGCCGACGTTTATCCGTACACCTACTGGCAATCCACCATCGCTGCTCTCTCGCCGAGCCGGGATTGGGAGAACGACGAGATTTGGGTGAAAGCCCTTGACGATGTCGGAGGACCCCAAAACGTTCGCCTTAGCACCTATACTCCGAATCCGGCGTGGGTTGGCAAGAACTTAGAAGAAATTGCTAAGGAGACCGGAAAGACCCCGATCAAGATCATCCAGGAGATCCTTCGGACCACAAACGAAGAGGGGCGCCAAAGCGTCGTCGTCACCGCGATGCAAGAGAGCGACCTGATCCAATTCATCAAGCATCCTCGCATCATGTTCTGCTCGGACGGCAGCATCGGCGGTAGCCATCCCCGAGGCGCCGGCTCGTTCCCGCGCATCATTGGACGGTATGTCCGCGAAAAGAAGGTCATCTCCCTCCAAGAGGCGATCCGAAAAATGACCTCCTTCCCGGCCCAGGTTTTCAAGCTGAAGAATCGGGGCTGGATCAAAAAGGGCTACGTGGCCGATATCGTCGTGTTCGATCCAAAAACGATCACTGACCATGCCACTCCGACGGATTCTACGGCCCTGAGCACGGGAGTTCGAGAGGTTTTCGTGAACGGAGTGCACACGATTCAAGGAGTCAAATTTTCTGGGATGAGAGCAGGTTTGGCGATTTCTAGAGGGCTGTAGTTATCGACTAAGATGACGATTTGCTGAACCGGATCAAATGGTCCTCAAACATCCGAAAGGTGTCGCGGTTGACAACACTCAAATCGACCTCCAAGACGAATTGCTCCGACTCCTCACCGCTCCAAACATCAATCAAATCCGCTCCAAAGCCCCTTGCGACCAAATCGAAGATAACGTCGTAGAGTTGCCGTGTTCCTTCAATCGAATCAGGTTCTTCTTGCCTCCAATCTTCAGGTTCACTGAACTCTGGTTCATAAGTGCTGCCGTCCTCAAGGTAAAGACTCACGTGCCTAAATTCGCAACTGCAACATCGATGCTCATCGGTCAAGAACCAACGATTTTCGAATTGGAGTCTCTTGAGGAGTGGCTCTGTCTCCACCGCGGGCAGAAACACCAGAAGCTTTGAATCCCGAGCCGACAAGTCTTCGGCTGAATCAGTTGATAAGAAAACCGTATAACACAAAGCCGTTTACCTCCCCAATCATTGTATGCTACGCCCCATGAATCGACGCGACTTTCTCACCGGAACTCTCGCCTTCGGCGCGGCATCCTTGCTCCCCGCCGCCGAGCCCAAAGCGGGACCCTGGTTCAAGATTTCCCTTGCCGAGTGGTCGCTTCATCGCACGATTTTCGGGGGCGAAATGACCAACCTCGACTTCCCCAAAGTCGCTCGCGAGAAGTACGGAATTGACGCCGTCGAGTATGTGAACCAGTTCTTCAAGGACAAGGCAAAAGACGAGAAGTATCTCGCAGAGCTCAAGCAGAATTGTAAGGACAACGGCGTCAAAAGTGTTCTCATCATGTGCGATGGAGAGGGCGCAACGGGCGATCCCGACGCCGCCAAGCGCACCCAGGCCGTCGAGAACCACTACAAGTGGGTTGATGCCGCCAAGTTCCTTGGTTGCCACAGCATTCGGGTCAATGCACAGTCTCGCGGAACCCGCGAGGAGCAAGCCAAGCTCTGCGCCGATGGCCTGGCTCGACTCGGCGATTACGGAGCTAAAGTCGGAATCGGAGTGATCGTGGAGAACCACGGCGGAATCAGCAGCCACGGCGACTGGCTCGCCGACGTGATGCGGCGAGTGAACATGAAGAACGTCGGCACCTTGCCAGACTTCGGCAATTTCTATGAGTACGACCGCTACCAAGGAGTCGAAGACCTGATGCCGTTCGCGAAGGGCGTCAGTGCCAAGTCAAACGACTTCGGCCCCGATGGTAACGAGCTCAACATGGACTACTATCGCCTACTCGACATCGTCAAGCAAGCGGGTTACCGAGGGCGAATCGGTATTGAGTACGAAGGCAACCGCCTCAGCGAGCACCACGGAATTCTGAAGACGAAGGCGATTCTGCAAGAAGTCTTAAGAGCCTAGAGAGCCCACTTCTTGAGGAAGTCCATCACCTTCACTGGATCGTGCGCTGGTCCGGTTTCGAGAAGGCCCGTATCCTGCGAGTGTAGCAACTTGCCTTTTGCATCTAGGACAAACAGGTGCGGGTATCCACTGATTTTGGGAAACTTAGAAAGCAGCGCTTTGTTGTCATTTTCTTGGCTAAAGTTGACCTTGACGATCACGTACTTCGCCTTTAACAACTTGCCAATCTCAGCGTCGGACTGAAACAGCTTGTCGAGCTTGTGGCACCAGCTACACCAGTTCCCACCAACGTCAACCAAAATTCGCTTCTTCTCCTTTGCGGCTTGTCGAATCCCTGCCTTCAGGTCTTTCTCTGCATCTCGTGACGGATCGAAGATCTTTTCACTCGGCAATGCCTGAGCCGGGGCGGCACCTTGCGGCGATGCAAATGAAAATGCAGATGAGAGGAGGAGTCCGGAGAGCAAGATTGCCGGAGTAGCGAGTCGCATACTTGAATATAACCGAACTTGAGCTCCCTACATTCCCCATTTTCGATGAGGCGGCTCAAGATTAGGAGCCGCCGCTTCCAGAACCACTTTGGGGGCCTTTGCGAGAATCCGCTCCCTAAGAATCATTTGTTCAACCAACTCTTCCATCGAGCAATTTTGCTCAGCGGCCCTCGCGACCAGGAACTCGTAGTCCTCACCTGAAACCGAAACAGACTTCATTTCGACAAGTTGAGCAACAGCAAGTTCCCAACCGAATTCGTTTTGGGGCCGTTTGTGTCCATCACTAGCTTCAAAATGCTCTTCCCCTTGGGCAAAGTAAATGAACCCGCATCAACCGTCCGCCAGTTCGTCCAACCACCGGTATTCGGTACGGTGATGGTTGACCCAACCCGCTTTCCGCCGAGCTCGAAGTGGAACGTGCCGCCATCTCCATCGCTAGCAACCCTCGCGGTGCCCTTGTAGGTTCCGGCCGCCTCGACATCAACGATGTAGTTCAGCCATTCTCCGGCTGCCGTCCAGCCAACCGACCAGCGGTGCAAACCGTCGCCAGATGCTCCGATATCGACGCCTTCAGTCTTTCGGTATCCCCCACCGTTATTACCTGGGTCGTTATCCTTGTAAGCCACACCTGCTCCACCCGGCATGAAGTTCGCAAACGGAACATCGCCCGGAACCTTGATCGGTTCAATTTTCGGAGGCTGGTTCGCTCTCGCGATTCTCTCCAAGCGTCGCTTCTCAATCGCTGCTTCGTCGACCACCAGGTTCTCGTCCGTCCATGCCTTGACGTAGTCAACCAACATTCGCTGAGGAAAGACAGTTGTTGCATCAGGGTAACCCGGCCATTGACCCCCGACCGCCAGGTTCAAAATCATGAACTGAGGCTTGTTGAACACCCACTCTTCGGCACCGACATCGTCTGGCCCGAACTTACCGTAGGATTTGCCGTCAACATAAAATCGAATCTCCTCCGGCTCCCATTCGACTCCGTAGGTATGGAAGCCTTCGGACAGATTCTCAACTCCCGCCATCTTGCGTTGAATACTTGCTCCGCCCGAATATCCCGGGCCATGAAGGGTGCCGTAGGACGTTTTGACGTCATGCCCGAGGAACTCCATGATGTCAATCTCGCCGCACTTCGGCCAGCCGATCGAACCGATGTTGTCTCCTAGCATCCAAAATGCGGGCCAGATTCCTTGACCCTTGGGGAGCCAAAGCCTGGCTTCAAACTTGCCATACAGTTGGGAAAACTTGCCTTGCGTCTTCAGGCGAGCGGACGAATACTCTTTTGCGATACCATCTGCACCCTTAGTCGGTTCCTTCCGAGCTTCAATCACGAGCTGTCCGGAGCCGTTCAAGAACGCATTCTTTGAGCCGTCGGTGTAGCTCTGCATCTCATTGTTCCCGAAACCGTGTCCACCCAAATCGCGACCCCAAACTGAAGGATCTGGTGCGGTTCCTTTGGGTCCCTCAAACTCCTGAGAAAACGTCAACTTCCACTTCGGCGCAAGAACGGCAAGGGCACACATCGTTGAGACCAACATTGCCTTCTAATGTACAACAATCTCCGCATCAAACCGCGACGGATGACCGTCTGTAAGTGTCCCGATGCAAGTCACCGAAATCCTTTTGCGCCCCTACCAGGCCAAGGCTCTCGGTCAAGTTCTTGCTTGCAAGGACCAAGGGCTGCAACGCGTACTGGTTGTTATGCCCACCGGTACGGGCAAAACTACCCTGTTTAGCGCCCTGATCGGTCAGCTTTGCAAGAAGAAGGCGGATGAAGGGCTGGTTCTCGCTCACCGTCGGGAACTACTTGAGCAAGCTGCTACCCGGATCGCGCTTCAGAACCCGAAACTTCGAGTCGGAATCGAGGCTAAGAACCAGACGGAACGGCCGCAAATCATGGTCGGCTCTGTCCAGGCTCTTGGACGAAAAGAGACGCTTCGCCTAGACGGATTTCGCCCCAAGAGCTTGATCATTGATGAGGCTCACCACGCGGCTGCCGATACCTACCAGAACGTCATGCGCTCGGTCGGAGCCTACGACGGCGGGTGCTTTACCGTTGGCGTTACCGCGACTCCGCACCGGATGGACAACCGTCCGCTCCACGGCGAAGAAGAGGCGATCTTCGAGCAGGTGGCTTTTACCTACACTCTTAAGGAAGCCATCTCCGACGGCTGGCTTGCCGACCTCAAGGGTTACCGAGTCGCGACCGGAGTCGATCTCAGCAAAATCCGAATCGTCCACGGAGACTACAGCGCGAAGGCCCTGCAGGACGCCGTCAACACCGAATCACGCAACCGAACCGCGTTCGAGCACTGGACCCAAGTCGCGCAAGATCGCAAGACCATCATCTTTTGCACTGGTGTTGAACACGCCCAGTCCGTCGCCGAAATGTTCAAGAACGAAGGCTTCGCGGCTGAGTACGTCCATGGCGGCATGAGGCCCGACGAACGAGCCGGCATCATGCGCCGATTCGCCAACGGCAAAACCCAGATTCTTAGCAACGTAGAGATCGCCACCGAAGGGTTCGATGTACCCGACGTCGGATGCGTTTTGTTGTTGAGACCCACGAAGAGTTGGGCTCTCTTCTGCCAGATGATCGGTCGCGGCCTCCGGGTTCTTCCGAACACGATCGAAGGTATCCCAGACGCCACGGCTAGGCGAGACAAGATCCGAGGCTCTGACAAGCCTGATTGCCTTGTGATCGATGTCATCGACAACGGCAAGCGGGTCGTGATGCCCAAAGAGGGAGCTGAAGAGGAAAAGAACCCCTCTCTCACTGGGCTCGTCGGTTTACCCGAGGAGTTTGACCTCGAGGGCCGAACCCTGACCGAGGCAATGGACAGCTTTGACAAGCTCGATCCCCGCGCCCAGGCTCTGCTGTTCCGCCGAAACGTCAGCTTTGATGATCTGGACAACACGCTGGTTGCCGTGGATTTGCTGGCCGAACTGACGCCGCCGTTCGAAGTGATGGACAACAGCCGCAATGCGTGGATGAAGGTCGGGGACGGCCGCTACCTGCTTGCCTGCGGGAGCAGCAAGCACGAGGAGCACCGGATGGCCGCAATCGAAGAGGACGCCCTCGGCTACTGGCACCTGATCCTGTCTTCGGCTTCGATGGACCCAACCGAGACTCCGCTCGGACGCGACCTCAGCGACGCCTTCCGCCACGCCGACATCCGCATCCGCCAAATCTGGCCGTTCACTTCGGGCCTGACGTTATCGAGCACCCAATGGCGCAACCGGCCGATCACCGGAGATCAGCAGTCTGAACTACGGCAGCTCGGTGTGGAAGAAACTGTCCTTGCCATGCTTGAAACCTCGGGCCAAGCCTGGACGCTGATCGAGCTGAAGAAGCGCGAGCTGGCACGAACCTGAAAGGAGTGCGGACGTCCCCTTTTGCATCATGGTTCTTCTAGTCCAAAAGTGGTGCCTTACGCGGCTTCTGGTCTTCGCCGCTCAACTCGCCCAACCCAGATAATCGCCACGGTCATAATCACTCCAATGACCAGCGAAGCACCTACGGTCCCCAGCCCCATTCCGCCCTTCTCGTGCGGCTTCCAAAGCAAGTCACCAAACGTTGCTCCAAACGGACGGGTCAAGACAAACGCGATCCAAAAGAGCCCGACTTTGCTCAGGGACGTGTACCGATGCAGCAGCATCACCACCAACAAAATTCCTCCGATCACCCCCGCACTCATCAGGAATCCCCACTCCAGATCATCTGCCAAAAAGTCACCCGCCGCAGTGCCGAGCGTATTGGAGACTAGGATAGCGATCCAATAAAACACTTCTGCCCGCCGAGTCGAGATGTCCGACACCGATAATGATTTTTCCACCAAACGCCAAGTGGCCAGCACACCCAGCAACGCACAAACCAAGATCAATGCGCCCTTGGTGTAACCCAGCTCCAGAGTCCGATCCATGAAGTCGGACATGGTTGTCCCTGCAGTACTTGTCGCGAGAATAACCATCCAATACAGCCACGGACGGAACGTCTTAGCGAGCAACTGAAACGTCAGAAAGACTAAGAAAAACGAGAACAAGACTGCCGTGCTGACACCGTAGCCAACCTTCAACGTCTGAGCCAACAGATCCCCAGCCGTTTCTCCAAGCGTGGTCGCAGCAATCTTAATCACCCAAAAGGATGCCGTTACCGCCGCGACCTTGCTTGTTGTTGACATGGATCAACCCATGTGGGCAATGATCGCATCGCCAAACTCTGAGCACTTGACCTTGGTTGCGCCTTCCATCAGTCGGTGGAAGTCGTAAGTCACCGTCTTAGCTCCAATCGCGCCGTTGACGCCTTTGAGGATCAGGTCGGCAACTTCGGTCCAGCCCATGTAGCGGAACATCATTTCTCCCGAGAGGATGACCGAAGAAGGGTTGACAACGTCTTGATCGGCGTACTTCGGAGCAGTTCCGTGGGTGGCCTCGAAGATCGCGTGACCGGTGATGTAGTTGATGTTCGCACCCGGAGCTATTCCGATCCCGCCAACTTGAGCCGCCAACGCATCGCTCAAATAGTCGCCGTTCAGGTTGAGTGTAGCGATAACATCGAAGTCCTCCGGACGGGTTAGAACCTGCTGAAGAGCAATATCCGCAATCGCATCTTTGATGATGATCCCCGCTCCGCGCTTCCCTTCCGGAATTTTGCACCACGGCCCACCGTCAATCTCTTCCGCTCCAAAAGCTTGCTTGGCCAGCGCATAGCCCCAATCACGGAAGCCACCTTCGGTGAACTTCATGATGTTGCCTTTGTGAACCAATGTGACCGACTTGCGATTGTTCTTGATGGCGTGCTCAATGGCCGCGTGGATGAGTCGCTGTGAGCCTTGTTTGGAGACGGGCTTGATCCCAACCCCGACCATGACTTCGGCTTCGGGCCCTTGGTGTCCAACGGCGTCAATCCACTCCTGGCTCTTGGCCTTGGTGCCGAACCGAATTTTGCCGAACATCTTGGGGAACTTCTCTTCTAGGAAGTTCAGAACCGCCGCCGCATCGTCCGAGCCACCGGGGAACTCGATTCCGGCGTAGATGTCTTCCGTGTTCTCTCGGAAAATCGTCATATCAACCGCCTCTGGCTTCTTCACCGGAGAAGGAACGCCGGTGAAATACTGCACCGGGCGGAGACAGACGTAAAGGTCAAGAATTTGCCGGAGCGCGACGTTGAGTGACGTAATTCCACCACCAACAGGGGTCGTCAAAGGTCCCTTGATACCAATCAACTTGTCGCGAAACGCGGTCAAAGTGTCTTCTGGCAACCATGAACCAGTGGAGTCAAACGCCTTCTGACCCGCCAAAACTTCTTCCCAGGCGACCTTTTTGGTTCCGCCGTACGCCTTCTCAACTGCCGCGTCGAACACGCGAACAGAAGCTCGCCAGATATCGCGTCCAGTGCCGTCACCCTCAATGAAGGGAATGATTGGATCGTTGGGCACGTTTAGCCCTTGCGGAGTCATCGTAATCGGAGTCGCCATTACCCCGTAAGGTTACCCCTAGCTTTTTGGTCCGAAACCTGATAAAGTAGTCGAGATTCTGGTGACCAACCAGTTCCCATTGTTTTGAGGCAACCACTCATGAAGTTTCAGAAAGCATTTGTCAGTTCTATCTTTATCGCTGGAGTTGGATCCGCGTTTGCTCAGGCTCCTGTTGCGACCGATCTTGGCCCGATTTTCAGCACGAATGCGCTTTACAACACCCCGGACGTCCTGGCGACGAGCTCGACGGGCGGCGTCATCAAATGGTACAAATTCAGCATCTTCGCCGCGGCTACGAATTCGGCGAGTCTCTACCTGGACATCGACACTATTGGTAGCGGACTCGATACAGAAATCGGTCTCTTTGATGCCTCAGGCACGCTGCTCGCAGCTGATGATGACAACGGCCCAGCTCCCGGATTGAGCCTGCTCTCTTTCGGACTGACGACTCCACCTCGAATGGTCACCGGAGTGGGTGATTATCCCGGCGGCGGCGGCACCGGAGCAGCCGGCCAAAACGGCAACCTTGGAGTAGGCACTTACTACCTTGCCCTTACCGGATTCGATGCGTCTTTCGGGAATGCATGGACCGTGACCACTAATTCGACCAACACAACGGCAAATACAAACTTAAATTTCCGAACGAACATCGTGCCGGAGCCAGCTTCGATGGCCGTTCTCGGACTCGGAATTCTAGGACTAGCGCGGCGCAAGCGCAAGTAATCACGTGACGAAATCGAACGCCTCAGTCTTCGGACTGGGGCTCTCTCAGTTCAAGCATTGGCTTCACCGCGTACTTGAGCGCGAACATCCAAAACGCCGGCCACCAGATGATATCGTTGGTGAGGATCGTGAATCCGAATCGCCAGGGTAGCTGTCCCTGGAGTGCTGCCATCAAAAAGCCAATCGGACCAAACGTCTTGCCGATCAGTCCAATCCAGACGTAGCCAGCGTAGCGAGCAGGATCACGAGCAATCATCCAGTAGCCAAGAGCATAGACGAGAACCATCATTCCCACGGACTGCCAAATGGAGACGTAATTGGGTTCCGGCAATCCCAGAAGTCTGAAGAAGGAGAGGGGAAACAGAACAACCCAGGTTCCCCAAACGAAGTTATAGACCGCAGCCGCGTAAAACCAGTTGCGATAAGCTCGCATATCAAGCTCTACGTGAATTACAGGCTAAACAGCGCATCGGCAACGCCGTCGTTGATCTTAACGCTGGAGTAGTGAAACTCCGCGGCAAGCTTATTCTCAGCATTAAAGGTCTGTTGGATCGTTGGAAATGCGACGCCACCTTCTTTGATAGGCTTCGAAAACAGAATGGTTGCTTTGAGCTGACCTTCCTGCCCGTACCATTCTCGGCGGACGATGTATTTCTCATCCTTATCCATCCAGATCCGCATCCGCGAGGTGTTATCAAACTTTGCCGGCCAGGTGAGATCGAAGACGGGGTTGCCGGTCTCGCGATCAAAACGAACAAACTTCGACTGGAAAAATTTGGTTGCAACCGTTGAGGTTAGCATTCCGAATTCAAGGAAAGTCTGTTTCCTTCCGGGCTCGTTTGAGACATCAACTTTCTGGTTGATCTTGAGCTTCGGAATCCGGGTGACTTGGGTGTTGCCGTTGACGAGATAGACGAACGTCGTATCATCGGCCTGCATGTCAAGCCGAAGTTTGAAAGGCTCTTTAGCTACAACTTTGAAGTTCTGGAACGACAGATTCCGTCGGTAGTCGTTATCGATCTTTGCTGCTTCGCTGACCTTTGCCTTCACAACCTTGCCCGTAAACGCCAAGTCTCGAAGCCCGGACTGGCAATACGACTCGATATCCTTCGACTGAAAGCCTCCGACCAGAACCGGAACAAGTACCGCTGCAAAAACCATTACAGTCATTATGAACGTCCGAATCCGCCGAACGATTCGTATACAATCTGTAAAAGCGATGCAAACGAGCGGGCCAATCAAGGATTTTGCAAAGTACGCCCAGGTTTCGCAACAGCAGTTTCTGCGTCCCCTTAGCCCTTCCGAACTCTCAGACGCATCCATTTTCGTATACCGGCGAAACTTTCGGTCCTTAGCGAGCCTCACGTTGCTCCCTTCCCTTTTCGTCTCTGGAGTCGTGCTCGTCTTCTTCCAGCTACTGTATCCCTATCTCTTTCCAAAAACCGAGAAAGACACCGATCTCGCGCTTCAGGTGCTACAGACAACGATACTGCTTGTTGGAGGAATTGGACTGAGTGCGATTGTTGCGCTCATCGGACTTTCGCGCATCTGCTCCTACGCTCATATCCTAGCTGAAGCCGCCTTAAGTGACGAGGTTCTGAGCCAAAGCGACATCGAGACCCGAGCGAAGCCACTCTTTGGCAAAAGCTACCGCTTGCTCGTTCGGTCCAGCATTTATAGCGTTGGAATTGCCTTTCTGAGCCTATTGCCCCTGCTGATCAGCGGCGTGTTTGGTGCTTTGACTGCGAGCTACAACATGTATCCTGCCGTTGCCGTCGGAATCTCGTTGGTCATTCTTCCCGTCGGGCTGATCATTGCGCTTTCCCGCTTTTCGGTTGCGCTCGGAACCGTCAGCGTTGGGCTTGCCGAAGAGGTCGATCCGAAATTCGCGCTGACTCGCGCGAAGTATCTATTTGGCAACAAGAGTCGTCCGCTCCCTAAAGCGAACCCTGCGGCCGGTGGAATCCTCGCTGGAGCGGGTCTCTACTTTATTCTGCGAATTGGCTACAACGCCGCAATGAGCGAGTTGACACTGAGCGAAATCATTCTCGCCAAGATGCCCACCACTCTGCTCCGCGTAATCGCCGACACCACACTCAGCCTCATTCCTGAGTTTCTTTTCATCTTCCTCGTTCTTCCGTTTGCCACCCTTGCCGGGTCGCTCTACTACTACCAACGTCGCATCGTCGTCGAAGGCCTAGACATCAAAACCCTCTATGAAAAACTGCCTGCGAATCGCCGTTAGCCTCGGCGTGCTGCTCGCAGCCGTCTTTTCCTCGGGCCAGGATCCAACTGAATCCTGGAAACCAGTGCAAAAAATCGCTCGAGCAAAAGAGTCGGGCTGGGAACAAGAACTCCTAGATTCCATCGAAGACGTTGACCAGTTTTCAGACGACCTTGCCATCTACAAGAACCCGAAATCAACACCAGCAAAGAAGAAGGACGCAATGGCGAGCATTCTCGCCCGAATCGACCGCTATGTCGATTCGGAGAACGTAGCTGTCCGACAAAACTCTACGAAGAAAGCCGCAGAGATTTTGTCGAGAACCGAGTTCAAGTCGATGAAAGATGCCCCCGGCAAGTCCTGGGTACAGCGCATTTTGGAACGCCTAGAAAAGCTCCGGATGCGAGACCAAAAGAAGGACGACAACCAGATCGACTTCCCCGACCTCCCTTGGCTCGCCCCATTGCTTCGTGTGTTGATGTTCGCCATCTTGATCACGGCGGTTGGATTGCTCATTTGGCTTCTCACCAAGCTTCGATTCATGAGCCAGATGCGTAAGGAGAAGACGCGGTCCGGTGGAGGAATCTTGGAGGACGGAGAAGAGCTCCTCTCGGAAGATGAGTATCTGAAAAACGCCGATGACCTCATCGCCCAGGGCAGGTTCCGCGAGGCTTGCAGAGCCCTTTACCTAGCGACCCTCGTCCGACTCGACGCCGCGCGCATCGCCCGCCTCGAACCCACCCAGACCAACTGGGAACACCTTCGCCGAGTGGAAACGAGCCGCACAAAGCCAGAGGGCCTCGATTTCCGCACCCCGACCAAGCTCTTCGACCATGCCTGGTACGGCTACGCAGCGCGGAGCGCGACTGACGTCGAACCGTTTCGCCGAGCCTATCTCGACATCAAACAGCTCACCGAGGTGAAGGCAGCTTGAGAACCAAGATTGTTATCTGGCTATTTGTGATCGTTCTGCTCAGCGTTGCCGTGGTCCAAAGTGGCCGTTACAGCTTTGACTTGGACCATGGGCTTGAAAAGACTGGATCGAATGGAACCGCCGCCTTCGCCGCCCTTGTCACGGAATCCTTCCCTGGAACAAAGATCACCGACAAGGTTCCAAAAGACAAGCCGCTCATCGTGATCCCGTTCACTGAGGAATACAAGCGCGACCTCCGCGACTTCTTCCGCAAGGACGCACCAGGCGGAACCTACGTGCTCTTCCAAATAACTCGTTTCACGGATGAAAAGGCCAAAACGCCGGTGAGTGTTGTCAACACTGCCACCGGAGCGTCGCTCGGACAGTTGACGGGTTACTCAAACGAATGGTCAAGTTCCTGGTCAGACATCTTCGGAGAGGGGGATGGATCCTCTCCCGTCAAGAGTTGGTCTCCCACTTTTCTCAAGGAGCCAGATGAGTTCGATGTTATCTCAGCAGGCTCCGAGCTGGGCACCGTCGCCACGATGCAACACGCAGGCGACAAGACCATCTACTACTTCGAGCAAGCATCGCACATCACAAACGGGCATCTAGCCGAGGCAAACAATGCTGATATTTTTCTCGGCTTTATCCAATCCGCGAACACCCAGAAACGCCCGATCACGATCCTCAACACGTACCTCAACGCGGCAAACCAGCAGGGCCTCGTCGAGCGACTCGGGCCACTCTTCCACTCCGCGTGGAACCAGTTCTTAGTGCTTCTAGCAGTCGTGTTCCTCACCCTCAACATTCGCTTTGGCAAGACCCCAGAACCCCGGGCCGAGCAGCGTTCAGGCCGGGAGTTAGTCGATGGAGTTGGCAACTTCGCCCGACGAAAGGACCTCGGTCGCTGGGCCGTGCAGTGCGTCTACAACCAGACGATGATTGAGCTTGAACGACGGCACCGGACAAGCCGCCAACAGCTCCTGAACCGGCCCGAAGACTTTCTCACCCAGAATCAAGCGATTGCCCTGATCGAAGCCCAAGCTTCGTTGAGTAAAGACCTTTCTGCAAAAGACGCCCTCAACGTCTCGCGCCGCCTCCGAAGACTGGTATAACGAACCTATGAAAGCCGTACTTTCCGTAGGTTTTGCCCTTATCTGCGCTCTGGGAATGAGCCAAGGCGCCCCGGCCCAAGTTAACGCCGAGAAGCTGGCGAAGCTCAAAAAGACGTACGAGACCGCGAAGGCTGCCTCTGCAAAGAAGCCCAAGGACGCCAAGCTCAAAAAGGCTTACGAAGAAGCGACTCTTGGCTACGGACTCGGTTGCATGTACAGCGAACTTCCTCCTCGCGAGAAGTACGTTTCGGCACTCCGCTACTTGCGCGAGACCACCAAGATCAACCCGAAGAACAAGGTCGCGAACGAGCAGATCAAGATGATCGAGTCAATCTACAAGCAAATGGGACGCCCGGTTCCAAAAACTGACTAAGAGCAAGTGCCGCAACTCGACGCTGAGAAGCAACTGACCCTTTTTCGTGCCTACACTAAGTGGATGGCACTGCTTCTCAGTGCCCTCATTTTGCTTCCGACCCTGATCGGACTTGCCCTTAAGCCCGCCGGGCTTTACCTCGGGATTCAGTACAACTTCGATGACCACATGGTCTACGCAGGCTGGATGCGCCAGGCCATGGAAGGTCGAATCCTTTTCGAGAATCGCTTCACCACCGACCCACAACCCGGCCTGACGCTCCATCTTTACTTCCTGGTACTTGGCTGGGTGGCCAAGGTGGTCGGAATTCCGGTTGCGATGCATGCGGCGAGAGTCGGATTCACTTTCCTGTCCGTCATCCTGCTAGGAAGGCTGCTCGAGGCAGTTTCTGGAGACAACTTCCAGCGCAAAATCTCCCTTGCTCTCGCCATCTTTGGAGGTGGGCTCGGGTTCACCGTCTGGCACAACTTCGGCGTGGCCATCGTTAAGCCCGTGGGCGGTCCGCTTGCCGGTTGGATGCTATCCCGGCTACCCACCGACGTGTGGCAGCCAGAAGGCTATTTTTTCTATTCGGCCCTCACCAATAGCCTATTCATGGTGAGCCTATGCTTGATCCTGGGGACGTTTCTCAACATCCTCCGAGTCCGCGACAACAAAGCCGCGATCTGGCGGGGCGCACTCTGTTTTGGGGTGTTGATGAACATCCATAGCTACGACGTTCTGCTGGTTTCACTAGTCATGCTCGCCGTCCCGCTCGCTCTTTTCAAGAGCGGCACTCTCACAAAACAGTGGGTCGGGCGGGCCCTTCTGATCGCCATGGGAGCGGTCCCGTTTGCGCTATGGTTCATCTATGTCTTGAAGAATGACCCAGTCTTCCAAGCCCGAGCCGCGACCCTCACTTACTCTCCAAACTTCCGGCAGCTCCTGTTTGGGTTCATTCCCCTCATTTTCTTCGGGTTCTTTGGGTTAGGCAAAGCTGGCAAGACCCAGCGGGCTGGGCTCGTAGCCTTGGCCGTCCTGCTCAGTGTCCTTTTCCTTTACGCCGCTAATCCCGAATTCCTTCAAGACGGCTACTTCCTCACTCCCGTCACCTTCACAGTCTGCTTCGTAGGGATTCTCGGAATCGTCTATCTCCAGCGAACGAATCAACCGGCGTATGCATTCATTCTTTGCTGGGCACTCGTCGGTCTGATCGCACCGTACTTCCCTGCCCTTTTCCAGCGGAAGCTGACCATGATGCTCGGCATCCCGTGGGGAATTCTTGCCGGGATGGGGATTGCCAATCTTATCGCCCAGCGCGATCGAGGCCAGCGAAACTTGCTCAGCTCGCTCGTGATCCTAATCTGCTCGGCGACGGGCATCCAGTGGGTTCAGCGAGAGATCAATTTGGCCCGAAACAACGTCAGCAATACCACGGTTCACGCCGTGACCCAGCCTCCGGAGGTCGCTAAAATGATCGAACTCCTTGCGCCGTTGGGGCGTGAGGCGGTTATCGCAAGTCTTCCAGGTTCGCCATCTCCCGCTCAAGACGAAGCTGGCACAAAGCTCATCGATATCTACAACACGCCGGCGATCCCAGATCTCAACCCGGTATTCGTGGGACTGGCAGGAACCCGTGCTTACGCCGGTCACTGGAGCGAGACTCCGTCCTACGGAGATCGAAGGAACACTCTAGTCAAAGCGTTGCGATCAACAGATGCAAGCGCGGCACTAAAGAGCTTGGGCGTTACCCACGTCATCCACTTCAAGCCGATCAACTCGATTGCTGCCCCTCAGGGTGAGACGCTCGTCGACGGTGAAACGTTCGCGTTGATTAAGCTGTAACTCGGAAGCGAGAAGGTGCGACTGCTGCAGTAGTCGTTGACCGGATTTACTCGGGAGCAGGGTCTGACTTCCAACTAAACCTTCGGCGTGGCCAGTTGACGCACCATCGAAGCCGTCTCGCCTTCAGCCTTCACCGCTCCCGGCTTGTGCATCAGGAAGCCAGCAATGACACCCCATCCGAGTAGAGTTAGCCCGACAAAGACCAAAGCGGAAATCTTCTGAATTCGAGTCTGAGCTTCGTCCGAGACTGTAATGCCCCAACGAATGCAGAAATTCCAGATTCCATAGCCCAAGTGATAAGAAGAAGCCAAAATTCCCGTTGCGTAAACCAGAATCCAGAGCGGGTTCTGGAAGAATTCGTGCCATGCCGCGTACTTTAGCCGCTCAACATCTCCGGTCGCATACTTGTAGCCGGTGGTCGAAAGAGAGTGATAAATCAAGAAGGCAAAGATCACAAGCCCCGAAACCCGTTGCAGGAAGAACATTCGGTTGTGTGACCACTTGTACTTCGTTGTGAAGTAGTTGTTCTCCGCCCGCGAGACGATGAAAACTCCGTAAATCGCGTGGAACAGTAGAGGAAGCCAAATCGCGACAATCTCCATCGCCAACAGGACGTGCTTTGGAATCCCCTCAAAAAACTGAATGACCCCGTTGAACTGCGCTTCACCGGCAATTGCGAAGCTGTTCAGTGCAAGGTGCTGCACCATGTAGTAGCCCACCGGAATCACGCCCGTTATCGAGTGAATCCGGTGCAGAACGTAGTTTTCCTTTGTGAGCGACAGTGCCATCTTTATCGGTTAAGGTTACCCTCGCATCAATCTACGAGCGGTAATCTAGAAAAGTATGCCGTACATTACCGACGTTCTTGGCCGCGAAGTGATTGATAGCCGGGGTAACCCGACAGTCGAGGTGCAAGTCACCCTCGAGTCGGGTGCCATGGGTCGCGCAATGGTTCCTTCTGGTGCCAGCACAGGGATGTTCGAAGCCGTCGAGCTTCGAGACGGCGACAAGAACCGCTACATGGGGAAAGGCTGCCTCCTCGCGGTATCAAACGTTAACGACATCATCGCTCCCGCACTATTGGATCACGATTCAACCGATCAAGAAGGCATCGACCAAGCTCTGCGCGACTTGGACGGAACTCCGAACAAAGGCAAACTCGGCGCAAACGCAATTCTCGGCGTTTCCCTTGCCGTCGCCGCCGCAGCGGCCGACCATTCGAATCTCCAGCTGTTCCGCTACGTCGGAGGCACCACCGCAAAGACTCTTCCCGTTCCGATGCTTAACATCCTTAACGGCGGGGCGCATGCTGATTCCAACGTCGACTTCCAAGAGTTCATGGTCCTACCTGTCGGAGCGCCTTCCTTCCGCGAAGCCGTCCGCTGGGGCTGCGAGATTTTCCACTCGCTGAAGAAGGTTCTGAAGTCCAAAGGACTCGCAACTGGTTACGGCGATGAGGGCGGATTCGCTCCGAATCTTGCCAACCAAGACGAGGCATTTGACCTGATTTTGGTTGCCATCAAAGAGGCAGGGTACGAGCCGGGCAAGGACGTGTTCCTTGGAATCGACGCTGCCGCCACCGAGTTCTATGACGGAACAACCTACAACTACTCCGACGGCCGCAAACTCACCGGCGCCGAGCAGTGCGCCTATCTCGTCGACCTTTGCAATCGCTACCCGCTGATCTCCATCGAAGATGGCTGCAGCGAAGATGACTGGGCTACCTGGAAGGCCGTCACCGACGCCCTGGGCGACCGAGTCCAGCTCGTCGGAGACGACCTCTTCGTCACCAATGTTGAGCGGCTTGCGCGAGGCATCAAGGAAGGCGTCAGCAACTCGATCCTCATCAAGGTCAATCAAATCGGCTCCCTCTCCGAAACCCTCGCTAGCGTCGAAATGGCCAAGCGAGCTGGTTTCACCAGCATCCTCAGCCACCGCAGCGGCGAGACCGAAGACGTCACCATCGCCCACTTGGCCGTCGCCACCAACTGCGGCCAAATCAAGACCGGCGCACCAAACCGAACCGACCGAGTCGCCAAATACAACGAGCTCCTTCGCATCGAAGAGAACCTCGGCGACAACGCGGTCTACGCCGGAAAGTCGGCATTCGGTAAGATCGCGCACCGGCTCTGAGTCATCGTTACAGGATTCTGAGTCCAAACGGGGAGCCATCCGGCTCCCCTTTTCTGTTCGACCAACCTCATGCCTCCCCGAAAGCATCGATCTCGGCCGTGGCCTATCTCTGCAAGTAACTGGGACAACCTAGTCTGCGCTTCTGCGCTTTCAGCAAGGTGCTCATCTCAAATAGTTCCACCAGACCCAAACCGCAATAACAGCCAACCACCAAGCCGCGATCAGCAGCGGATAGCGCAAGTAGCACCGGCTCTCTCGCTTCCCTTTCCACCAGGCCCACAGGTAGAGGCTAGCGGTGAGAAGGGCGGCTAGTGGGAGTGCGTACCGACCGGCCAGGAGGGAGAATGTCGCAATTTTGCAGTAGGTGAAGGCAAGTCGCTCCGTCTTGTTGGCTAACTCGTCGTAACCGGGTTCAGTCATTTCGTAAGTCTCTCCGAAATCGCGCGACAGATTTCCCAGATAACCCACCCCAGGGCGATGGTTCCGCCCAAGACCCAGGACCCAAGCCAGAAGAACAGTGCAGTGTTAGTGACGTCCGGCTTCGTCTCCATCCCGCCACCGAGTGTCACGCAAGTTCCGCAACTCAGCAGCGGGATAACCAGCCCGAGGACTAAGATTGCCCCGAGCAACTTCCAGCGGAGGGCGGACAGAGGCTTCATTTCTTCCAACTTACCCAAGCGGGCTACTTGCGGTCATCAAATCTGGAGGCGACCAGACCAGCCACTGCAAGAACAATTCCAATGGCAATGGATGGATAAACGACGAACATCTGGCCAAAGAACTGACTTTCTTGGTTGGAACTGGAGCACATCCCCCAGAAAGCAAGCGGTCCTAGGACCGCAGCAAAGAATCCTGCCCAAACCAAGAAGTGCAATCCGAACAACTTGGGCACTCGGGAGCGGTTCTCGCCCCAGCCGCAAGTATCGCATGTTCCTCTAACGTTGAGAGGGTTACCACAGACCGGACATTGCCTCACCGATACCTCCGAACATACCAAACCCAGCCCCAGATGTAAAGGGCAAGGAAGACGACGATTAGGATGGTCATCAGGACGCCGGAAGGATCGGCCGCCCCGATCATGCAGGGGCCGCAGCAGACGCAGCTCGTCGAGAGCATCAGGAGCGAGAAGGCGACAAGCCGTTCCCACATTCCCGGTGCTTTGTAACCACAGCTCCAACAGTGCGTCGAGGCCGCCCGTTGAGCCGCGCCGCATTTGGAGCAGTGCGGGTCATTTGAGCGCGGGTAATCGGCATACGGCTTCTTCCCAACCGGGATGGGCAATTCTAATTCTGGAGCAGATGGACTTAGCTCTACGGCGCGCTCTGCCATTGTTGGACCCGTGACCGGCTGATCCCAAACAAATCTGGGAATCTTGGTATCGCACTGCTCACAATGCGTCTGGCCCGGAAACACTTCGAATCCGCATCGATTGCAATAGAATCTTGGATTCATCGAAGTACCATCCATCCAAGCTTAACCACGCCAAAAACCACTAGTAAGAGTGCAACGAGACGCCCGATATCCCAAAGTGCCTCAACTCGGGCAGATACAAGGAACATTACGATCGCCGAAAAGCACATGAGCAGCGTCCAGAATGGCGCAATCCGAAGACCCGCCAACCGCTCATGACGCTGTCTCCTCTTGTCCCGCCACGCCCTAACAACACCATATGCCGAACTTGGCAGACCGATGACCAACCCAGCCAGCAGTGAACCAAAAGCCATTCTTCCGTAGGTGTCAAATCGCTCCCGTTGTTGTGCGGCCTGATGCCAACTCCCTAACTCGACTTCACAGGAACCGATCACAACAAGCGGGATCCCCAATAGCATGACCAGTGAAGTTGCAATTAGACTCCACTCCGAACGACTCCATGACCGAAAACATCTCACCACACGAGTTCTCCGCCGCAGGAATAACTTTGAGTCAAGGTTGAGGTTTCGCAGAATTCACCTCCCGCCACTTCACGACCCCGTACGCCACGACCCCCAAGCCAGCCCACTGCGCCACCGAAATCCCCGGACCCGATGCCGACTCCCGAAAGAACTCAATCACAATCCGGCTCAACCCCCATCCCATCAAGAACAGCGGCCAAACGGGCCACTGGGAGCGCTTCCAAAACAGCACCCCAAACAGCACCAGCGCGGACCCCGCCATCATCAATTGAGTTGGATAGTGCCCCCAACTACAGGCTCTTCCGCCGCAACACCCGTTGAAGTAGCACCCGATCCGCCCAAAAACCTCCCCCGCCGGAATCGCCAGAGCCCATAGCGGCCCCGTCGAATACCTCACCCCCATCCGCCGCTTCGCGATCTCTACCGCCACCAATCCGCCGATCACCCCGCCGAGAATGGTTCGCCCACCGTAAAGCGGGTTCAAAACCGTTATAAACGATCCGCCTTGAACCACTCGCTCCACAACCCGAGCCACCAAAACCCCAAAGACCGCCCCAACCAACATGATCGAGAGCGTCCCCGAAGTGTCCAGCCGCATTTCTTTTGCTCGCCACCAGTACACAGCGATTCCGACGAAGAAGCCGAGAGCCGTGAACAATGAGCCGAAGGCAGGGTTCACTCAATCACCCTCAAATTGGACTCACGTTGAGGAAAATCGGTCGCATCTTCGAACATCCACCGCCAGCAGAACGAGTAGCGACGGGGGTCATCTTCAAAAGTCCCCACATGCACACAACACTGCCGAATCCGCGCCTCATGAAACGTATGCGCGTCCATGAACATTTTCACAGTCACCCGAAACGTTCGAGTCGCGAGCTGATCGTCCAGCGAAGACGCCCCCCGAAATTTCGCCCAAAGCCCGCCCATCAAATCCGTCAGCCCCGGAACGCAGTCGCACATCGTCAGCAGATCCTTCGCCACTTGCAACGACGACGCCCGCTGCTGCTCGCTCAGTAACCGAGTCAGAACTCCTGAGCGAACCATGGACTGCACCGACTCCCGCATATTCTCAAACGAAATCGTATTCGCGGCTAGGTGAATCCAGTTCTTCATCTCGTCTCGTCCAATCATCGAGACAATCGACTTCCACTCATCCTGCTTGTCGCGCACCAGGTACGCGATGTCGCAACAGTCCTTATGCGAACATGGCAACGGAATGAAATCTTCTCCCTTCAGATAGGGCGAGAGACGCTTGATGACACCCGTAGGAGTCAGCCTATTGATGGGATCGATACCTGAGTTGCGACCCGACCCAAACACTGGTTGAAACGCGATTCCTGAGCAATACTTCGTGTCCAACCCGAGCGCCAAAACGTCGCCCAACTGGTCGTCGTTGACCCCCATCTTCGCCGTGCACACTAGCGTAGTGAACACGCGAGCTGCGTCCAACTTCGCCAAAATCCTGTTCTTCTCCGCCAAAACATCCTCAGCTCGAAGTTCCTGATAAACCGCGGATGTCAGCCCGTCGAACTGAAGATAGACCTCTACTCGATCTCGATGATCGGAGAGGAACTTGACGAACGCTTCATCTCGATCCACGCGCCTCCCGTTGGTATTCAGCATCACTCGCGTGATCGGCCGCTCGCAAAGCCGAAGAATCAACTCTTCAAGGTCGCGCCGCAGCGTCGGTTCGCCACCGCTGAGCATCACCACGCTCAGTTTGCCGCCTTCCCTCGCGATTGCCGTATCAACGGTATGAAGCAGGGCATCCAGAGATGGCCCCTTCAAAGCCGAACCGGGATCAAGTGCTGACGCGAAGCAAGTAGGACATTTGTAGTTACAGTTCTCCGTGATGTTCAGAAGCAATATGCACGAATGCTGACCGTGCCCCGCCGGAAGCCCGAGGCGATACCCATCAGGAAAACCCGCGAAATTATCCGCCCGATCCGGAGTTACTTCCAGCGTCGGAGTCTGCCAACCAGCTCTCGACCTCCAAGTCGCAGCATCTTCCTCGTACAAGCTCTCCGTCTCGCCATGCCGACGGCACCACCGCCGCATCCAAATCGAATCGTCGTGGGAAACCAGCATCCCATCCACAAAAGTCTCCGCTCCCCGAGAGTCCAGCGGCCCTTCGTGAGCGCAGTGCGGGCATACTGTCCGCGTATACTCCTCGATCGTGTAGGGGCGGGCGTTCATCTACTTGGAAGTATAAACCTCGCTGACTGCGACTAAATTCCTCAATTCCAAATGACTTCCAAATATCTCCGGGTTAGAGTTCAGCCGAAGTGAGCAGTATGAAAGCAAAACGAGACTTCTCAAAGACCGCCGGACCAGTTTCCGTGGGACTCGCGGCGCTGGTGATCATCAACTGCGGCGGCTCCACCACGCCGGGAACCACAACGGGTACGACGGCTTCTGCAACGACGGGGGCTACGGCGACAACGGGTACCGGAGGCACGACCAGTACGACGGGAACCACTGCGTCAACTGGTACAACTTCGACGACCGGAACCACTTCAACGACGGGCGCGACCGGAACAACCGCGACTACCGGTACCACCGGGACGACGGGTACAACCGGATCGACGACGACTGGAACGACTGGCACTACCGGAACAACCGGTACCACTGGCTCTACAACTTCGGGCACCACAGGGACAACTGGCACGACTGGTACGACGGGGACAACCGGTTCAACAACGACTGGCACAACAGGAGCAACCGGGTCTACGA